>JAAFHG010000256.1 GCA_013297585.1 Chitinophagales bacterium | reverse complement strand
AACTAAAACAATTCAGGTTGTAAATACGCATCTTAAACATGCAAGTTGCATGGCAATAGATAATAAGAATAACATTTGGATAAGTACAGGTACTGGCTTGTACTTGTACAATATTAAAGCTAATGTGGTATCGCAATTTACAGGTAAGCTCACCGCAACGGTGGTAAATGCGCTTATGTTCGACCGACAAAACAACATGTGGATTGGAACAGAGGGTGGTGGTATTAACATTTATAACTCAACCACTGGCAATATGAGTTACATAGCAAGTGGCGATAATAAAAATGAATTATCTGGTACCGATATGGTAGCCATTTTTGAAGATAATGAATCTCGTAAATGGGTGGGTACATTAAAAGGTGGTATTAATGTAATAGAACCACGGCAAAATATTTTTCAAACCATAGCACACAACCCTTTAAATAAAAATAGCTTAGTAAATAATTTTGTATCTGCTTTTTACGAAGATGCCAACAAAAATATATGGATAGGTACAGATATGGGCGGCTTTAGTATTTGGAACCGCACTGGCAATGCATTTACCAATTATAGTCACATTGTTGAAAATGATAAATCGTTAAGTAATAATTCTGTGCCAAGTTTTGTTGAAGATAAAACCGGCAACATGTGGATAGCTACTTATGGTGGCGGTATAAATAAATTTAATAAAAAACGCCAAGTATTTGAGCATTATAAGTGTGTAACGCAAACTGGTGAAGAACAAAAATATGTTTGGCTTTTATATGTAGATAAAAGTGGTACCCTGTGGGCTGCAACTTATGGTAGTGGCATGTTGTATTTTTTTAATGAACAAACAAACGCTTTTGAGCCTTTTTCGCAACAGCATGTTGATATTTATGCATTAAAACAAGATAGCAATGGCAACCTATGGGCAGGTACACCGCATGGCCTAGCCAAAGTAAATAAAATAAGTAAGCTATTTCAATACTTTGATGTACAAAAGCCAGTAAGATCCATTTTGGAAGATAAAAAAGGTAGGTTATGGATAGGTACAGAGGGCATTGGTATTGTACTTTTTGATGCGAAAAAAATGACCATAATAAAAGATTATACTGATATTGATGGGCTGTGTAATAACTCTGTTTTAAATATTCTTGAAGATAATAGCGGCTTTTTATGGTTAAGTACTTTTCATGGTATTGCTAGGTTTAATACCGATAAAGGAACATTTAAAAACTTTTACCAAGAGGATGGTTTGCAAAGCAATCAGTTTGCTTATAATGCTGCTTATTGTTTTAGCAATGGCGAAATGGCTTTTGGCGGTATAAAAGGCTTTAATATTTTTAATCCTACTAATTTAACTGCCCGTAGTTATCAACCACCACTTTTAATTACTGGCCTACGTATTAATAATACTGCGGTAGTTTCAGGCGATAAATTTATTACCGCTCTAGAAAATGATAACATACAATCTCTAGAAATTCCGTTTTCACAAGCAGCACTTTCTTTCGATTTCGCTGCGTTAGAATACACCGCACCTAGCAAAATATCTTACGCATACTATTTAAAAGGGTGGGACAAAACATGGAATTATTGTGGAAACTTACGAACAGCAAACTATACCCGCTTAAGTGAGGGCAGTTACACCTTACTAGTAAAAGCAACAAATGCAGAAGGTGTATGGAATACTAAGGAAATACAAATGAAAATTATTGTATTGCCACCATGGTACAGAAGCTGGTGGATGTATGTTATTTATTTAAGCTTTTTGGTTGCGCTTATTGTTATTTACCAACGTTATAGAGTAAACCAAGCCAAACTAGCATTTGAAATTAAATTAAGTAAGCTAAGTGCTGCAAAAGAGCGGGCAGAGCGAGTTACAGAACAGCTTATAAACAACAGAGAAAAAGAAATAAATGAAAGACGATTATCTTTTTTTACAAATATATCGCATGAGTTTAGAACACCTTTAACACTAATAATTAACCCATTAAAAGATATTTTACAGCTACAAGACAAAACTAAAACTACCGATGTTACTACTTTAAACATTGTTTATAGAAATGCCCGCCGATTATTGAGCCTTGTAGACCAATTGCTGCTTTTTAGAAAAACTGATACCAACAGCGATACGTTAAAAATTACTAAACTAAATTTCTATAGGTTATGTAACGATGTTTATTTAGCATTTGCACAGCAAGCAAAAACACATGGTATTGCGTATTATTTTGAGTGTAATAACCCTAATTTAGAAATTTATGCCGATAGGGAGAAAATTGAGATTGTGTTATACAATCTTATTTCTAATGCGCTTAAATACACTTTAGATGGCGGTGCAGTAACATTACACATACAAGAAACCAATGAACATGTTGTGTTAACAGTTTCAGACAATGGATATGGCATTCCTAAAGCAATAGGCGATAAATTGTTTGAAAGATTTTATCAGGTGCAGCAAGATAATATACCCACAAAAACAGGTTTTGGTATTGGCCTATTTTTAGTAAAACACTTTGTAGAGCACCATAAAGGCGAAGTTACCTACCATAGTACCGAGGGTAAAGGCACTAGCTTTTTGGTAAAGCTGCTAAAAGGGAAAACGCATTTTAATGATAAAGCGATATTTGAAACCACTGTAGAAGACAATGCTTTTTTAGAGGAACTACTTGTACCACAAAACGATGATGCAGTGGCACCTTTGGTAGATAAAAATGGCGAGCCCGAAGCTATAATTACAGAAAAAAAATCGTTGTTATTGGTAGATGATGATGAACAAATGCTTAATTACTTAACCCTCATTTTTAAGGATGTATACACCATTTACCAAGCTAAAAATGCGGATGACGGTATAAAACTAGCCTATCAATACTTACCAGATAGTATTGTAAGTGATGTAAATATGCCAGGCATAAGCGGAATAGATTTTTGTAAAAGCATAAAATTGAATACGGCTGTAAGCCACATACCTGTAATTTTATTAACCGGCGAAACTTCGCCAGACAAAAAACTACAAGGCATAGAAGGTGGTGCAGATGATTATATTACCAAACCATTTGATAAGGACTTGCTAATTGCCAAAGTGGCTAGCTTATTAAAAAATCGTACAAGCCTTCAGCATTATTTTTATAATGAAATTACTTTAAAAGAGAATCCGCTAAAAATCTCTGAGGAATACAAAATTTTTCTCGAAAGATGTATTGCGGTTGTTGAAAAGCATTTAGACGATGAAGATTTTAACGTTAAAACATTTGCTGCTGAGTTAAATATTAGTCACTCAAGCCTTTATAAAAAGGTAAAATCCATCTCTGGTCAATCTGTAAATGCTTTTATACGTTTTATTCGGTTACGTAAAGCTGCTGAGTTATTTATAAACACCAATATGAATGTAAATGAAGTGGCTTTAGAAGTTGGATTTCCCAATCCAAAATATTTTAGAGAACAGTTTGCCAAATTGTTTGGAATGAATCCATCTAACTATATAAAAAAGTATAGGAAGTTTTTTGGTAAATCTTATAGCCTTAACGAAGATGCTTATAGAGATTTAGATAGTTAGCATACTTAAAGCTTGAGACACAAAGTCAGTTTATATTTTATTAGTGATACGGCAGTTTTTGGTTTTCTGCTGATGGGTATTTTTGTTACTACCTCTACTATTTGCTTACTGAAATATTTTACAAAAAGAAGTTGCTAAACTGGCTTGTACAAAATAGGCTTTATAATGTACCTTCTAATAGCATAATTACGAAAATGGTCCCCTTATTTACGAATTTGTATCCCTTTAGCAGTAGCTTCTAGAGCTATTTTGTGCTCGATTTTAGGGATACTTCCTTTGAAAATATTTGATAATGTAAGTCTAACGTTTAATGCTGCCCAAGTGAAAAAGTGTCATAGTTACATTTATTCTCTCTTAGCTGCCTGTTTCTTTAGTCTTTGCTAATAAATAGTTCTACGGATTTCTTCTTAAAAATTAATTGCCAAAATAAGTTTATCATTTTAAAACTAAAGATTGCGTATGAAAAAGGATTCTACATTAAGGCGAAGTATTAGAGCGCTTTTAATGCTTACAATGCTGCTAGGTTTTGCATTTAAAGGCTTCTCGCAGGGTAACGAAATTACTGTAACCGGTAAGGTTAGCTCAGACTCTTCACTATTAGAAGGTGCTACCGTTCAAGTTAAAGGCTTAAGTAAAAAAGGTGTGAGCACTAATATGAATGGTATTTACACCATTAAAGTACCAGCCAATGCAACACTTGTATTTACTTATGTTGGTTACATTTCGCAAGAAATAAGTATTGAAGGAAGAAGTACCGTAAATGTATTATTAAAACTTGCTAATAGTGCCCTTAATGAGGTAGTTGTTACAGGTTTTGGTGGTACGCAAAAAAAGGCTAGTACCGTTAGTTCTATTACTACTATTGATGTAAAGGAATTAAAAGGGCCAACAGGCAACTTAACCAATACTTTGGCTGGTAGAATACCAGGGATGATTTCGTTTCAGCGCAGCGGCGAGCCAGGTTTAGGTACAGATAATTCAGCTTTTTACATTAGAGGTTTGTCAACTTTTGGTACAGGTAAGCAAGACCCATTGATTTTAATAGATGGTGTTGAGTCATCTACAACCGACTTGGCAAGATTACAACCAGATGATATTGCTGATTTCTCGGTGCTAAAAGATGCGACTGCCGCATCGGTTTATGGTGCAAGAGGTGCAAATGGTGTGGTATTGGTAAATACTAAAATGGGTAAAGAAGGTACTGCCAAATTCTATTTTAGGGCAGAAAATAGAATATCTAAGAATACAAGAAATATTGAGCTAGCTGATAATATAACTTACATGACGCAAGCTAATGAGGCGGCACTTACACGTTCACCTTTAGCCATTCAGCCTTATTCTCAAAACAAAATTGAGCATACAAAAGCAGGTGATGATCCTTATTTATATCCTAATAATAATTGGATAGACCAACTAATTAAAAAAGCAACTTCAAACCAGAGCTATAATTTAAATATTAGTGGCGGTACAGCTCGCTCAAAATATTATGTGGCTGGTACTTACAACCAAGATAATGGTGTGTTGAAAATTGACCCCATCAATAATTTCAATAGTAATATCAAATTAAAAAACTACTCATTAAGGGTTAATATCAATCTTAATTTAACTCCAACTACCGAATTAATCATAAGAACCTACGGTCAGTTTGATGATTATAATGGCCCAATTGGTGGTGGTACAAGAACATTTAATAATGCGTTGTGGGCAAATCCGGTAATGTTTCCTGCAGTTTATCAGCAATCAAAACTGCCATATATAGAGCATCCGCTATTTGGTTCAGCGCAAACTATAAGTGCAGGTGCAGTTACAAGTACGCTGTATCTAAATCCTTATGCAGAAATGGTAAAAGGCTATACTGTATATAAAACATCTAATATTCAACCGCAATTAGAGTTAAAGCAAAACTTAAATTCTATTACACCAGGTTTAAACTTCCGTGCAATGGGTTATTTAAGAAGGTATTCTTTTTATGCAGTTGATAGAAGTTATAATCCATTTTTCTATTCAGCCATTATTGACCCTAATACCAAAAATTACAGTTTGCAAGTGTTGAATGATGGTAGTGCATCTTCTGTAGGTACAGTTGGTACAGAATATTTGGGTTATGCTGAGGGACAAAAAGTTGTAGACTCAAGGTATTGGTTAGAGGGTACTTTAAATTATAATCATACGTTTAACAAGCATTCAGTTGGTGGTTCACTTATTGCCGTTGCCTCAAACTACGAAACAGGTAATGCAGGTAGTGTTACAGCATCGCTACCGCAGCGTAACCAAACTTTCTCAGGCCGTTTTACCTATGGTTACGATAACCGTTACCTAGCTGAATTTAGTTTCGGTTACAATGGTTCTGAGCGTTTTGCAAAAAATAATCGCTTTGGTTTTTTCCCGTCAGTAGGTGTGGGTTACCGCATTTCTAACGAGAAATTCTTTGAGCCATTTAAAAAAGTGGTAAATGATTTAAAATTAAGAGCCACTTATGGTTTGGTTGGTAATGATCAGATTGGTAACATCAACGATCG
>JAAFHG010000555.1 GCA_013297585.1 Chitinophagales bacterium | reverse complement strand
GGAAACATGGGGCAATACACCTGTTGTAGATGGTATTATTTATCAAGCTACTTCATCAGCATTACCTGCTGGTAAATACATTGTTTCGTTTGATGAATATTCTGAAGTACAATCTAACTCAACAATATATTGTGTGGCTGCGGCTGGTGGCAATGGTATACCTGTATTAGCAAATTTATCAAGTGCATTAGGCTATGTAGCACTTTTTAATGGTGCTGCCGTTGGTAAAACTGCACCTAGTATTAACGATACAAGAAGTTTTACGTTTACATTAACTACACCACAAGTTGTGTCCATTGGTTTCTTAGGTAATATAGTAGGAAGCGGTAATCCTGGCAGTTATTTTCAAGTAAAGCGCATACAATTGTTTAGTAATTAATTAAGTTTTATTGAATGAGGTTTGCGTAGAAATGGTATATTTTACGCTTATTATGTACCGATAATCGCAAACCTCATTCTTTGTTTTAAATAAAAGAGTGAAATTGTGAAGGTGACATCAAACACTGGATATTAAAGCAAAATGATTGACAATAAAAAATCAGCATGGCATTGAAAAGATTAAGTAAACTAGCACTCATCTGTTTTTTAATGGCAGAATGTAACTTCTATGTAGCGGCTCAAAAACCAAAGAAAGTAATTGCAAATTCATATTCAGCTTATCTATTTGCATACTTTACTGGCAATGCCAAAAAGGAAGAAGCAATACGCTTTGCAATTAGTAGCGATGGCTATCATTACAAAGCATTAAACAACAACGAGCCCATCATTTTGTCTGAAAAAATAAGTGGTACTGGTGGTGTTAGAGACCCTCACATCATTAGAGGTGTAGATGGTAAAACCTTTTACATGGTTGCAACTGATATGGTTTCAGCTTTGGGCTGGAGTTCTAACAGAGCCATGGTTTTATTAAAATCAACAGATTTAATTAATTGGTCATCAAGTATCATCAATATTCAAAAACGTTTTGCTGGAAACGAAGATTTACAGCGTGTGTGGGCGCCGCAAACCATTTACGATGCAAAGGCAAAAAAGTACATGATATATTGGAGCATGAAACATGGTGACAAACCAGATATCATTTACTATGCTTACACTAATGATGATTTTACAGATTTAGAATCAGAACCAAAACAGCTGTTTTACCATCCACAAAATACATCTTGCATTGATGGCGATATCATGTATGCTAATGGAAAATATCATTTGTTTTTTAAAACAGAAGGTAGAGGCAATGGCATTAAACAAGCAGTTTCTGATAAATTAACTGAAGGTTATAAAATAGAAGTAGACAAATATTTACAACAAACAAAAGATGCTGTTGAAGGTGCAGGTACTTTTAAACTGAACAATAAAAACGAATGGATTTTAATGTACGATATGTACACAAGTGGTAAATATCAATTTACAAAAACTAGCGATCTTTTAAACTTTAAAGCCATTGACGAAGAAGTGACAATGGACTTTCATCCACGTCATGGTACAGTAATGCCTATTACAGCTGCCGAAGCAAAAGCTTTGGTTGGAAAATGGTTAACGCCAAAAGCGGTTTTAGAAACTGCACATGGTAAGGGTGTGCGTAAAATAAATACCTTGGTAGATACTGCCAATCGTACCATTGAATTTTCGGTTTTACCAAGTGCTAATTTAAAATCTATTGCTATCGCCTCTGATAATTACCCTGGCGTGATTGTAAAACCAAGTGGCCTTCAAAATTTTAGTAATGGTGCAGTAAATTATACTGTAACCGTTGGTGGAAAAAGCACTGTGTATAAAGCAAAAGCTAGTCAGCCTCATAATCCTGTTTTGGCTGGTTTTTATGCCGATCCAGATATTTTATATGCTGAGAAAACAGGTAAGTTTTACATCTACCCAACAAGCGATGGTTTTAATGGTTGGTCTGGTACTTATTTCAAAACATTTTCTTCTACGGATTTAGTGAATTGGAAAGATGAAGGCAAAATAATAGAGCTTGGTAAAGATGTTACTTGGGCCAATCGCAATGCTTGGGCACCCTGTATTATTGAGAAAAAGATAAACGGTGAATACAAGTATTTTTACTATTTCACTGCTGCGCAAAAAATTGGTGTGGCGGTTGCAGATAATCCTATAGGGCCTTTTAAAGATTTGGGTAAACCATTGATAGATCAACGTCCTCAAGGTGCTAGAGGTGGTCAGCAAATTGATCCTGATGTTTTTACCGATCCAAAAACTGGTAAATCTTATTTGTATTGGGGCAATGGCTATATGGCAGGTGTTGAGTTAAATGATGATATGGTTTCTATAAAACAAGAAACACTCACCTTGCTAAAGCCGGATAGAACATTTAGAGAAGGCACGCATGTTTTGTATAGAAATGGTATATACTATTTTTTATGGAGTGAAGATGATACTAGAAGCGAAAATTACAAAGTGCGTTATGCAACTTCTAATTCGCCACTTGGTACATTTACTATTCCTACAAACAATATTGTCATTGCTAAAAACAAAGCCGCTGGCATTTACGCTACAGGGCATAATTCTACTATTCAAATTCCTGGAAAAGACGAATGGTACATTATTTATCATCGCTTCAATT
>JAAFHG010000122.1 GCA_013297585.1 Chitinophagales bacterium | reverse complement strand
GGCGATACTGCGGCAGAAGAAGCAATGTATCTATCAAAACTTTGTACCACCGTACATATGATAGTACGTAGTGGCCAAATGCGTGCTAGTAAAGTAATGCAGGATAGAGTAATTGCTACGCCAAATATTAAAATATATTGGAACAGCGAAACAGATGAGGTTTTAGGTGAACATAAAGTTGATGGTGTACGTATAAAAAATAGACTTGATAACACGACACAAGATGTGCCAATCAGCGGTTTTTTTGTAGCAATAGGCCACAAACCAAACAGCGATATTTTTAAAGGTTTTATTGATATGGATGAAACTGGTTACATTAACACCATACCCGGTACATCTAAAACCAACCTTGAAGGCGTATTTGCAGCAGGCGATGTACAAGACAAAAACTACCGCCAAGCAGTTACGGCAGCAGGTAGTGGTTGTATGGCAGCGTTAGATGCTGAAAGATATTTGAGTGCTAAAGGCTTGGTTTAATTTAAGATAAATTGTAGAACAACAAAACATCCGAGGCAAAAAGGCTCGGATGTTTTTGTTTAAACAATAAAATACATTTACATGTATTTTTATAAATTGCATATAAATTAAATTATAACCTAATATGAACACTATTGTGAAAGGTTTGGGAGCTTTTATTTCAATAACTTTATTTGCAGTAACTGGCAATACCCAAACCGATACCATTTATGGTTACTTAAGCAAATTTAACTATAAATGTGCCGAACAAGATGCGATGTATTACACCAAAGTGTATCTGGTAAATAATCTTTGGCACAGGCAAAAGTTTTTACTAGCAACTAACGGTTTAAAAGAAGAAGCTGATTATTCAGATAAAGACTGCAAAAAATATCACGGTACATACCATGAATATACTGACAGTGGAAAGTTGTATTCTGATTTTTATTTTCAAAATGAAAGAATAATGTATGGTACTTTTTATTATAACAATGGCAAAAAAGCTGGTTATGCAGAGTACGATACCACCAAAAGAGACATTATTAAAAAACAAGGCTGGGACGAAAATGGCAACGAAATAGCAGATTATGTTTTTTATAAATCGGCTGAGTTTCCCGGTAAATCGCTGGGATGGCGTACTTTTTTACAAAAGAATTTAAAGGCAAATTTGCCAGTAATTAATACGGCAGATATTGGTAAATACATTGTTATACTTGGCTTTTTTGTTGAAAATGACGGTAGCTTATCTGACATAACAGTACTTGAAGATCCTGGCTATGGCACGGGTGCTGAAGCTTTAAGAGTAATGCGATTAAGTAAAAATTGGCTACCCGGCATAGAAAATAATAAACCTAAACGAATACTGTTTAAACAACCCATTATCTTTCAAGTATCTGATTAAAACAACTGTAATAGAAACTTAGTTAGTACTATAAGCATTGTAAAAATAGCTACTGCAAAAAGCGCCTTTCTTACATTTTATTTAACCATTAATAGTATTATTTTTCTTTAATTCTCTCATTCTCGCCTTCGCTACCTGTACTTCTGTCTCTTGCTGCTTTTATTTTACTATTACCAAAACGATACGTAAAACTGAAAGAAATATTACGACTTTCCCATTTGCGATAGGTATGCATTGTGAGGTTAGTATTGGTTAACGATTGCTCCCAACGTTGTGTATTCAGCAAATCTGTAATGCCTAATTTTATGGTTGCCTTATCTTTCATACAATTTTTGCTGATGCCAATATTTAAGCTAGCAAGTGGCTTAGATACATAAATGGTAGTTGCATTTTGATAGCTAAACCAACCACTTAATTCGGCACGCCACTTATTTTTAAGGGTAAACGAATTACTCATGTAGCCGTTAAAGCCAATACTATTAGTATTTGTGGTTCTATTTACACCGTAGCCATTAATTGTGGTATTAAATTGTTGCCAAAAAGGCTCAGCCGATACATAAATATTCCACCACGGTTTTGGCTGTAAAGGTGTGCTTATGCTTAAAGTTATCATCTTTCTGCTACCAGCATTTTGCGGGGTTAAAATAGTATTTGTACCACTTTGAAACGTTAATTGCTCAATATAATTACTAGTTTGCGTGTACTTTAATTTAGCGTTAGTAGCATATTTATAGCTATAGCTAACTTCTATACTATTACTTATTTGTGGCAATAAATATGGGTTGCCTACTTCGCTATTAAATGCGTCTAATACATAAATAAATGGATTTTGATCTTGGTAACTTGGCCTATCTATACGTTTGCCATAATTTATACCAATTTGATGCTTATTATTAATGCTATACTGTACAAATAGGGTAGGAAATAGGTTTATGTAGCTTGTATCAGGATTGGTAATTGTCTCACTTTTTAAGTTTGTTGATGTTGCCAAAATATTAGTTTGCTCAGCACGTACACCTGCTTGTATAGTAAACTTTTTTAAACTTATATTAAAATTAAAATAAGCTGCATTAATATTTTCTTGGTAGCGAAATGTATTGGTTTTACCAGTGTCTTGTAGCCAATTATTATTACTTGCATTTAACACTACCAAAGCGTTGTTGGTATTAGTGAAAACGGTTTTTGCACCAGCCTCAATTTGCGATTTAGAATTGATTTTCAATGAATAATCTAGTTTTGCTGATAAAATTTTAATGGCAACATCTGCATTATTTTGCGTGCTATTACTGCCATATTTAGTGGTTGTATTTGTAAATGCATCATTATTAACCGTATTGTAAATTGATGATATAAAGTTGGTATAATCTGCATCAACATTCAATTCCTCACCTTTGGCATTGTTGTATTTATAGTTTACATTAAAATTATTTCTATTGGTTACAAAGGGTGCTAAACTTCTTGTAACTATGTTGGTGTCGGTTGCATTGGTTTGGTTTACCATCGTTTGGCTGTTATTATCCATCGTACTTTTATAATTATTGGCCATCCAAAGTATACCAATGGTATTTTTCTTATTAATATTATAATCTAAGCCACTGCGTATTAAACTACTACTAAATTTATCATTTTCAATACTTTTTTGAGTGTATTGCTTTTGTAAAGAAGTGCGTTCGTTATCAGCAATTGTATTTTGTTCATTATCTTTTACACTAACCGTACTAAACCAGTTTAACTTGTTTTTACGTACATTAAAGCTACCGCTAACACCTTTTCTTGCATGTACACTCTGCTGATATGTAGTATTAATATTGCCATTAACACCGTTTGTAATACTTTTTTTAAGTTTAATATTAATAATACCTGCATTGCCCGCGGCATCATATTTAGCCGATGGATTAGTTATTAGCTCTATATCTTTAATATTACTTGCTTCAATTGTTTTTAATAAGTTGGCAATATCCTGCGCACTCATATTGGTATTCTTACCATCAATTAAAATTGTAACACCTGCAGAGCCGTTCATTTTAATATTATCGTTGCCATCAACCACTACACCGGGGGCAGATCGTAATACATCCAACGCATTTTGCCCGGTTGTACTTGGCATATTATCTACATTTAATACGGTTTTATCTACCATTACTTCAATCATTGGCTTTTTAGAAATAACTGTAATACTGTCAATTTTTTTACTGTTAAGTGTATCGTTTATTTGGCTTTGTGCTTTTGCACCAAATAATAAAAAGCTAGCAAATAATATTGATTTCATGTTTGTGTGGTTTTGTTAGTGCAATTTGCGTCACCAAAAACACTACACCGCCTCAAAAGATAATTTGAGACGTTAGTAACAGGTATCAAATTTTGGTTTAATGAAAATGAATTACTTACATAACATTTAAAATAATATTTGATACATTTAGGCTTAAATAAAACATAAAAGACATGGTATTTTTTGCTAGTAAAACAACTATTCACAAATGTTTACAAAACTTTAAACCATCTTAAAACAGAAACTTTTACTTTCGGCAAATGAAATATTGTCTGCTAATAATTGCGCTTTTTTATACAGTCATCACATTTTCCCAAACTTCATTTATAGATGTACAACGCAGTAATACTAAAGTTGCTAATGCATTAAAAACAAAAGAAGATACATTAAAGAAACAATTTGAAAAAGCCAACTTGCAATGGCCAGCGAAGCAAGTGTATATACGCAGCTTTAAATATGATAGTCAGCTTGAAGTTTGGGTAAGAAACACCAATAAAGAGCCTTACAAGTTGTTTAAAACCTATAAAGTATGTGCTTTAAGTGGTGCTATGGGGCCTAAAAGAATTGAGGGTGACTTTCAAGTACCAGAAGGTTTTTATTGTTTAAATGAATTTAGACCTGGCAGCACCTACCATTTAGCGCTAGGTATTAATTACCCTAATGCATCAGATTTATTGTTAAGTGATAGTGCCAAACCTGGTAGCGAAATTTATATTCATGGCAGTTGTACCACAGTAGGTTGCATACCTATCCAAAATGATCCTATAGAGGAATTATATATTATAACATCCATGGCAAAAAATGTAGGTGAAGATTTTATTCCAGTACACATTTTTCCTGCAAGATTTAGTGTAGCCAAAAGTGTAGATTACTTAGCAAAAGCAAGTAGAGAAGATAAGGATTATCAACTGTTT
This sequence comes from Chitinophagales bacterium, assembly GCA_013297585.1. GTDB lineage: Bacteria > Bacteroidota > Bacteroidia > Chitinophagales > Chitinophagaceae > Parasediminibacterium. The sequence goes on along the minus strand of JAAFHG010000122.1, from coordinate 4,868 downwards.
ATCAAGCAGTTAAAAGAGGTTTGCGATTATTTTGAATTACATAAAAAACTACCGCTTATTGCTGTAAATAAAAAGGGTGAATATGTGGCTTTATAAGCTTTATCTATATAAAACCTGTACTGTTGTTGGTGTTTTTTGCAGTAATAATATTTGTTTACCAGCAGTGAGTTTCTCTAAAATAGCTTCGTTATAATGGCGAATCGTTAACAACGTTAAATCCTTTACTACTTGAATATCAAAAAGGGTAGAGGCTGCAAGTGCTAATTGTTCAATTTTTTCTTTTCTATCGTCAAGGCAAATTTGTAAGCTAATGGCTTCAGTTTGAATTAGATTTGCTTTAATTTTTAATTGACTAAATATCTTATACAATTCAATCATTGGCTGCTCGCCTACAAAAGAGAAATCTTGGCTATGCAACTCAATTAACGCTTGCTGAGTTTTAACAACAATGATTGGTGGTAAATTTTTTACCAGCTTTTGACGAATCGTTGTGCCAGGCAAATTGGTATCTAAAAAGCATTTTACATGCAGTGGTATGCCTTTGTTTTGCAGCGGTTTTATGGTTTTTGGGTGAATAACTTGTGCACCATAATAAGCCATTTCAATCACTTCTTCAAAGCTTAATTCTGACATTAATTCAGCATCAGGAAATTGTTTAGGATCTGCATTCATTACACCTGCAACATCTTTCCAAATAGTTAAACTATTCGCATTCAACAAGTTAGCAAAAATAGCCGCTGTAAAATCACTACCTTCTCTGCCAAGCGTAGTACTTTCGTTATCATCTGTAGCACCAATAAAACCTTGGGTTAAATAGATATCGTTTGCAGAAAAATCTAAATCTTCAACAGCTTGCTTGGTTTTACCCCAATCAATGGTTGCATCTCTAAAATTATTATCTGTACGTACAATATCTCGTACATCAAGCCAAGTATTTGCAACACCAATTTCATTTAAATAAAAGCTTACAATACAAGTACTTAGCAATTCGCCAATACATACAATTTGATCGTAGTAATAATCAAATTCTCTAACTGGTTTGTCGTGTAATAGCCATTCTATTTCAGTAAAAAAATCGTTTAATAAGGCATAACAAGGATTGTAATGCGTTACCAGCAAATATTTCGCAGTAGTTAAATGCTGTTGCTTGATGACATCAAAAAGGCGTAATGCATTGTCAGTATCGCCACTAAAAAATACATCTGCTACTTTTTCAAGCGCATTAGTGGTTTTACCCATCGCAGAGATAATTACCACAAGTGGTTCACTGTCAATTCTATTTTTTAGAATATCACCTACGTTTTGTATGCGCTCAATACTATTTACGCTAGCACCGCCAAATTTATAAACCTGCATTTGTTACCTTTTACTAATTGCAAATATGGCAATAACTATGTTAAATTTGATAAGGAAGAAAATAATTTTTAAAACTTTCAATAATTACTGAAAGTTTTGTATAGTTTTGTTCTGTCAATTTTTTAATACGTATAAAAAATATACACATGAAAGTAATTATTGTAGGTGCAGGTTTTGCAGGATTGCAACTTGCAAGAAGATTAAATAATAAAGAAGGTATTGATATATTATTACTTGATAGAAACAATTACCACCAATTTCAACCCCTATTTTACCAAGTAGCCACAGCTGGTTTAGATGCGAGCAACATATCTTTTCCACTACGCAAAGTATTTCACGATAGTAAAAATGTATCTATAAGGCTAGCAGAATTGCAAACTGTTAACGCAAAAGATAATACCATTACTACCGATATTGGGATTTTACACTACGATATTTTGGTGCTAGCAACAGGTGCAGATACCAACTTTTTTGGCAACGATAATTTGAAAAAATTGGCGTTTCCTATGAAAAGCACCGTTGAAGCGCTACAATTAAAGCAGAAACTGATTCAAAACTTTGAGGATGCACTTGAAATAAAAGACGCAGTTGCTTTAGAGCAACAATTGAGCATTGTGGTTGTAGGTGGTGGCGCCACAGGTGTAGAAGTAAGCGGTGCTATTGCAGAAATGCGAAACGGTATTTTACCCAAAGATTATCCAGATTTAGATTTTAGTAAAATGAAAATCTATTTGCTAGAAAATTCACCAGAATTGCTTGGGCCAATGAGCGAGAAAAGCCAGATTGAAGCTAAGCGCTATTTGCAAGAATTAGGTGTAATTGTTCAAAACGGTTCTGCGCTAGACAAATTTGATGGTGAAACCGTAACACTAAGAGACGGCAGAACAATTATAAGTAAGACCGTAATTTGGGCAGCAGGAATAAGAGGTAATGTGCCTCAAGGAATTGATAATGAATTAATTGCTCGTGGAAATAGAATTAAAGTTGACCGAACAAATCGTATGCAAGGCTTTGAAAATATTTATGTTTTAGGCGATGTTGCGTTTATGGAAACACCAAAATATCCTAAAAGTCATCCACAAGTAGCTAATGTGGCTATTAATCAAGCAAAAAATTTAGCTACCAATATTGAGCGAATGGTTACTGGCAATAGCCACTTTTTAAACGAATTTGAATACGACGATAAAGGCAGCATGGCAACCGTAGGTAGACATTTAGCGGTAGTTGATATTCCAAATCCCAAAATTCATTTCAGCGGTTTTTTTGCGTGGTTGGTATGGATGGGCTTGCATTTAATGCTGATACTTGGTGTAAAAAATCGTTTGCAGATATTTATCAACTGGGTCTACAAATATTTTACAAGAGATCAAAGCTTACGTTTATTGTTTAAATACTTATATAAGCCAGAGAAAATTGATTAAGAATTTTATCCTATAATTTATATTATGTTAAATAGACTCTAGAAGAAAACAGGATTCACATCCTATCTATTCTTTCCACCCAACATTGGTACAAACGAAAAGTTTTCAAACGCCTCTTCTAGCAAGCTGCCATCTGCTTGTTTGGTAATGCGTAGCATGCGTTGAAAACAGTTGTCTGTATCATCTACAGGTATTACCATATAGCCACCTACTTTTAACTGCGCTACTAATTTTGGTGGTATAAATGGCGCTGCGGCTGTTATAATAATTTTGTCAAATGGTGCAAATGTTGGCAGACCTTCAAAACCATCACCATAAAAAAACTTGATGTTTAGGTATTTACTTTTAAAGAAATAATTTTTCTGATTATCGTATAGTTTTTTTTGCCTTTCTATGGTAAAAACTCTTGCACCCATTTCTGCTAAAACCGTTGATTGATAGATACTTCCAGTGCCTATCTCTAATATTTTCTCGTTACGTTTTATTTCTAATAATTGAGTTTGATAGGCTACTGTGTATGGCTGCGAAATAGTTTGATCCGCATCTATAGGAAAAGCCCTATCCTCATAGGCTATTTTATCAAATGCACTATCTAGAAAATAATGCCTTGGTATGGTATTAATAGCATTTAAAACAGTTTCATCTGTAATGCCCTTGGTTTTTAATAAATCTACTAGCTGCTTGCGCATGCCCTTGTGCTGGTACGTGTCTATATAAGTCCTCGTGTTGGTCATAAGCTATAGCGAAGGTAATTGCTTTGAAAACTAGAAATTGGGCTATTAATTGATTGTGAACAGATAAATTTATCCATTAAATTACCCACAACGTTGAAAATATTCAAATAACTAGCTGCATTCGTTTAATTTCTGTTAACAATACCTTTATTTTTGCAGCCGCAAATCATTAAAACGAAATCATGCAATTATCTTCTTTATTAGACCGTTTCGCAGAACCGGAAACACTGAAAATGGCCAAATTGGGCCGTGAATTAAGGGCTCAGGGCATTGATGTTATTGATCTTAGCCTTGGTGAGCCAGACTTTGATACGCCTCAGCACATTAAAGATGCTGCCATTAAAGCTATTAACGACAATTTTAGCCACTACACACCTGTATCTGGTTATTTAGATTTAAGAGAAGCTGTTTGTACTAAGCTTAAGCGTGATAATAACCTTGACTACAAGCCTGAAAATATTGTTACTTCTACTGGTGCAAAACAAAGTTTAGCCAACGCTATTTTGGCTTTGGTAGATGAAGATGATGAAGTAATTATTCCAACACCATATTGGGTTACTTACAGCGAGTTAGTAAAAATTGCTCGTGGTAAAGTGGTAGAAATTCATTGCGGTTTAGAAACTGGTTTTAAAGTAACACCCGCACAATTAGAAGCAGCTATTACACCAAAAAGCAAAGTGTTCATGTTCTCTTCACCATGTAATCCTTCTGGTGCTGTTTATAACAAAGCTGAATTGGAAGCATTGGCAGAAGTTTTTAGAAAATATCCTGATTTGGTTATTTTGTCTGATGAGATTTATGAATATATCAACTTTGGTGGTCAACACGAAAGCATTGCGCAATTTGACGATTTAAAAGATCGTATTGTCATCATAAATGGTTTAAGTAAAGGCTTTGCTATGACTGGTTGGAGACTTGGCTACATTGCTGCTAATACTACCATTGCTAAAGCTTGTGAAAAATTACAAGGTCAGTTTACAAGTGGTACTTGTTCTATTACGCAAAAAGCTGGTGTGGTTGCTTTAACCACCGATTTAAAGCCAAGTTTTGAGATGACGGAAGAATTTACCCGCAGAAGAACTACTACCTTAGAATTGGTGAGTAAAATTCCTGGTTTTAAATGTTTTGCACCTGAAGGCGCATTTTACATTTTCCCAGATGTAAGTTCATATTATGGTAAATCAAATGGTACTGAAGTTATTAAAAATGCCGCTGATTTTAGCATGTATTTGCTAAATACTGCACACGTTTCTAGCGTTATGGGTGATGCTTTTGGCGAGCCAAATTGTGTACGTTTTAGCTTCGCAAATAGCATGACAAACATTGAGAAAGCTTGGGCAAGAATTGCAGAAGCTTT
>JAAFHG010000459.1 GCA_013297585.1 Chitinophagales bacterium | reverse complement strand
ATGTGTACAGAATTACATAAAAGATACAAAGATTTGTTTGCTTTTTATGTGTTCAAGATAATGTAGTTGTATATTTTTTGCTGAAGAAAATTCTACAGATGCACCCGATAGCTATCGGGTGTGCGACGCCTATGCAGTAGCATGGTAGTACTAGCGATGGTGACATAAAAATACTACACGCTAATAACCGTAATTATAGCGTGTAGTAACCTAGTAAATATGATTAGATTATTGGCACAAAGTATAGCACTGTGTGGCTATTTCTTTTTCTTCATTGGTAGGTACTACTAGTATTTTAACTGTGGCATTATCGGCTTGAATTTCTCTTATGCTGCTGGTTCTAATGCTGTTTTTAGCTGCGTCTAAATGGATGTTGAGGCCTTCTAAGTTTTCGCAAATTTTGCCTCTAGTGTACACATCGTTTTCGCCAATACCACCTGTAAACAACAATACATCTACACCATTGAGTGCTGCTATATAACTACCAATAAACTTCTTAGCCTTGTACACAAATATTTGATGGGCTAGTATGGCATCGGCATCGCCTTTTTGTATAAGGGCTTGTAAGTCTCGCATATCGCTTACGCCTGCAAGGCCAAGCAAACCGCTTTTTTTGTTAAGTATATCATTGACTTGTTGCAAGGTATAGCCAAGCTCGTTTACCATATAGAAGATTACTGTTTGGTCAATATCGCCAACTCTTGTGCCCATTACCAAACCATTCATAGGGCCTAAACCCATTGAAGTATCTATGCATTTTCCATTGGCAATAGCAGTGATACTACAACCATTACCAAGGTGTAATGAAATGATTTTTAGGTTAGGATTGTTGTAGTGCTTAGCTACTTGCTCACTCACATATTTGTGGCTAGTACCATGAAAGCCATAGTTGCGAACTTTATCTTTTTCGTACAGTTCTTTTGGTACTGCCATGCGATACGCAACCGCTGGCATGGTTTGATGAAAAGCCGTATCGAAAACAGCCACCTGCTTAGCCGTAGCAAATACTTGTTCTGCCACTTCTATACCCAACATGTGAGCAGGATTGTGTAAAGGGCTTAGTGCAAATAGGTAACGAATTTTATCTTTAACGGCTTGTGTAATTAAAGCGGTGCTTACAAAATTGGCACCACCATGTACCACTCTATGGCCTACCACATCTATTTCTGAAGGGCTGGTGATAACGCCTTTATCAGTATCGGTTAATAAATCAGCAACCGCTTTTAAGCCATCAGTATGGTTGGCAATATCGCCAGTAAACTGGTATTCTTCAAAAGCATTGCCACGTAAATATTTGTATGTAAGAACAGCATTACTTAAACCAATACGCTCTACCAAACCTGTACAGATAACGGTAGCCTGCGGCATGGTAAATAGCTGATACTTGATAGAGCTACTGCCTGAATTGATAACTAGAACCTTCATACGCTAGATAGTTTTGTTTATTGTGCCTGAATTGCTGTGATAACCACTGTGTTGAAAATATCATCCACCGTGCAGCCTCTACTTAAATCGTTTACTGGTTTGTTAAGGCCTTGTAACATAGGGCCTATGGCAATAGCGCCTGTTTCTCGCTGTACAGCTTTGTAGGTATTGTTGCCAGTATTTAAGTCAGGGAAAATTAATACACTTGCCTGCCCAGCTACTGCTGAGTTTGGTAGTTTTTGCTTGCCTACAGCAGGGTCTACCGCAGCATCGTATTGTATAGGACCTTCAATAGCTAAGTCTGGCCTTTGAAGTTTTACAATTTCTGTGGCAGCTCGTACTTTTTCTACTTCCTCGCCTTGGCCACTACTGCCAGATGAATAAGATAGCATGGCTATTTTAGGTTCTATACCAAACATCTTACTACTTTCAGCAGAGGTAATAGCTATCTCGGCTAGCTGTGCAGATGTAGGATTAGGATTTACGGCACAATCACCAAAAACACTTACCCTATCTGGCAGGCACATAAAGAATACTGAAGACACGGTAGATACACCTGGCTTAGTTTTTACAAATTGTAAAGCTGGCCTAATGGTATGCTGTGTGGTATGATTAGCACCTGATACCATGCCATCTGCCTCGCCTAAGTACACCATCATGGTACCGAAATAAGACACATCGGTCATTAAATCTCTAGCCATATCTAGCGTTACGTTTTTGCTTTTGCGTAGCTCATACAAGGTTTGTACATAGTCTTCAAAACGTGTACTGTTTTTAGGATCTACAATGGTCACCTTGCTTAAATCGAAATTAAGATTGAGCCTTGTTACAGCCGCTTGAATATCTGTAGCGACGCCAAGTAAAGTGAGGTTTACAATACCTTGGTTGATTAAACGAGACGCTGCAGTAATAATTCTATCATCATCGCCTTCTGGTAGTACAATGTGCTTTTTGATAGACACGGCACGTTTTACCAACTGGTACTGAAACATATGTGGTGTAATGCCTTCTGGCACAAAAGCTTCTATGCGTGCCTCAATGCTAGATACATCTACATGCTTTTCAAATTCGGTAATGGCTGTCTCTATTTTGTTTTTATTATCGGCATAAATGTGCGACTTGGTAGTGCTTACTTTAGCCACCGTTTCAAACGTACCTGTAGTAACCCATATAATTGGAAACACATTTTCTAGCCCTTCAATTAACTTAATAATGGGTTCTTCTGGTAGTAAGCCACCTGTTAAAATCATGCCTGCTACACGCGGATAATTTTTAGACAAATTGGCTTGCAAAGCTGCTAAAATAATATCGCCTCTATCGCCTGGTGTAACTATTAAAGTATTATCCTCTAAGCGTGGTAATAGGTTGCGTAATTGCATAGCGCCAACTATATACTTGCTTACAAGATTATCACCATAGTCTTTACCAAATAAGAAGTTGCCGCTAACAGATTCTGTAATCTCCTTCATTGTAGGGCTGCTTAAGCCTTTGTGATATGGGATGCAAGAAAACAGAATTTCTTTAGGTAAGCGCACTTTGCATATTTGCTTAATGGCATCAATGTCTTTTTCGTTGGCTTTGTTAATGATAGAAGCTAATACTTGCACCTCACTCATAGCAAAACTATTGACTGATGTTAACATATAATCTACCACTTCATCTACGTTTCTATTATCGCCGCTAATAACTAAGATGGCAGGAATACCAAGGTTCTTAGCTATTTCTACATTTATTTTTAGCTCGAAAGTATTGCCTTCTGTTTCAAAGTCTGTGCCC
>JAAFHG010000342.1 GCA_013297585.1 Chitinophagales bacterium | reverse complement strand
AATAATTGTAGGAGTAAATGCTTTTCAATCAGCAGAAACAAGCACAACACCTGTATTTAAAATTGATGATAGCATAGGTAAGCAACAGGTAGAAAAACTGCAAGTTTTAAAAGCCAAGCGTAATAACGAGCAAGTTGCCATTTGTTTAGAAAAAATAAAACAAGCGGCTATAGGTACAGACAATTTGATGCCTTTGGTAATTGATGCTGTAGAAAACCTCTGTACATTAGGCGAAATAAGCGATGTGTTGCGTGGTGTTTTTGGTGAGCATAAATAATTAATTCAGCTACAAAGGCACTAAGCCACAAAGTTTCACAATAAAAAAGCGATGGTTTCAATTGAAACCATCGCTTTTTTATAATGATCCATTAGTTTAAATCATGAATCTGCAATCACAAATTCTCCTAATCGTATTTACCCATATTTCTCAAGAAGCGTACATGTGCACCAATTGCTTTGCGCATGGTAGGATATTCAATGTATTGTAATTGATATTCCATACAAACTGCACGTACAATATTGCTGATTGCAGGGTAGTGAACGTGTGATATTTTAGGAAATAAATGGTGCTCTATTTGAAAGTTTAAGCCACCAACTAACCAACTCACTAATTTATTTTTAGTAGCAAAGTTGGCTGTGGTTTTTATTTGGTGAATAGCAAATTCGTCATCCATTTTATTGGTAAGTACGTTTGCAGTAGGAAAAGCAGTATGCTCTACTGTATGTGCTAGTTGAAACACAATACTTAATACGAAACCTGCCACCATCGTCATCACTAAAAAGCCCACTAACCACGACAACCAACCCACTGTAACAATGGGCAATACAATAAATGCGACAGCATGGTACAGCTTTACAGCCCAAAAGGTGAGATGGTCTTCAATGGCCATTTTTTTTAATGGTACAGTACCTATTTTTTGTGTAAAATACTTTTTGTAGTCGGTAAAAAATATCCAAAACACATACAACAGCATGTATAAAAACCAAAAATAAAAGTGCTGAAACTTGTGCATTTTCAAACGCTTTTGGGTTGGTGCCATGCGCATAAATACGCCAATTTCTATATCATCATCTACCCCATCAATATTAGTAAAGCTGTGGTGAATCATGTTGTGCTTCATATTCCACATAAAATGATCTGCACCTAACATATGAATACTTGTGGCAGCAATTTTATTAACCAGTTTTTTGGTACTAAAACTGCCGTGACTACCATCGTGCATTACATTAAACCCTATACCTGCCACCAAGCCGCCCATTACCACGCATTCTAAAATAGCAAAGTACCAAACTGGGGTAAAAAATAGCAAGTGTGTGTACACTACTATCAACGCGGCAGTCATACCAATGGCTTTGGTAAATAAATTGGCTGTACCAGCAGAGGTGATTCCTTTTTCATCGAAATAGGCCTGTACACGTTTTTTTAATTCGGTGTGTAATGGCGCCTTTACCACAGGAAACTTAGGGATACTTAAATGAGACATGAGAATGTTTTACAACAATGAAGATGCAAGATATAGGCTAAATGAATGCAGCGAGAACAATTTACTTATGCGGCATAATTATTAACAATTTCAACTTATTAGTAACCTAAAAAATACTCTAAAGCTTATAAACATACCATTTAAAATCATATCGTTACTGATTGAAAAACAATAATTTTTTTGTAGAAAAAACATCCAAACGCATTATCCACTGATTAAAAAATGAAAAAAAACAATACATATTATTATTTTTATCATTTTGAAATGCTAGGTAAGATGCGCACTTACATAATTTTTATGTTAGTTTAAACGTTGAAGGAATTGTAATAAGATAACCAACCTATTTTAAACCACAATTTCAACAACAAATCTCTATCTGCTATGCAACAAACTAAAGAGCTAAACGCATTATTTACTTTGATTGATGATCCTGATGCAGAAGTATATACGCATGTATCTGAGCGTATTGTTGACTTTGGCAAAGCCATTATTCCAAACCTAGAAAACCTGTTAGAAAACACATTTAGTGAAGACGTTCAAGAGCGAATAGCGAACTTGATTCATCGGTTACATTTTACTGATTTAAAAAACGATTTAACAGAATGGCGTGATAGTGGTCAGCATGATTTGTTATTTGGTGCTTTGTTAATAACCAAATATCAATACCCTGATTTACAAACGACACCTGTGCTACAAGAAATAGAAAAAATAAGGCGTAACGTATGGCTAGAACTAAATAGTTATCTTACTCCGCTAGAGCAGGCTAATGTACTTAGTAGCATTATTTACAATTACTACAACTTAAAAGGTGGCGAAGTTTCGTACAATAAACCCGATGAATTTTTTATCAATAAAGTATTAGCAACTAAGCAAGGTAATGCTATTACTAACGGCATTATTTACCAAGTAATGTGCGAATTACTAGACATTAACGCAAGGGTAATTAATATTCCAAAGCAATTTATTGTGGCTTTCTTTCAAGACGACTATGATGAATCAACTTATATCGGTCATCCACAAAACAAAATACTATTTTTTGTAGATGCTACCACAGGACAAGCCCATTCGCATAACGACATAGAAAACTATTTCAAACGCATTGGTGCCACTCCAATAAAAGCGCATTACAAGCCAATATCGCACAAGCGTTCGCTACAAATATTATTAGAAGAATTAAGCAAATGCTACGACTTGCCAAGCAATGCTTTTATGCGTAATGAGTTACAGGAATTAATAGAACTATTAGACGCATAGTAGCATTAGAAAAACAGTTCACAATTTATGGGGCTGAAGATGTTTGGGTTAGCACTCGTCTATACTAACTATTTAATTACCCATTCATCAAAAAAACGTGTTGAATTAGCTGCCTTACTTTACTTTTAGTTCAATCAAAACTAGTGTATCGTGAAAGGCAAATTATTTCTAGCAGTTACCTTACTATCTATTGCTGCTACAGCACAGCAACTTACCGTAGAGAAAATTATGAAAGACCCCAAATGGATTGGTACACAACCATCCAATATTTCTTGGGGCTGGGATAGCAAAAACATTTACTTCAGTTGGAATCCTGAGAATAACATGTCAGATTCTACTTACACATTTGCCGTAGGCGGTAAAGAACCAAACAAAGCCAATTATAAAGATGTTGCATTACTAAACGCAATCAGCAATGGCACTTACAATAGCACCAACACACAAGTGATTTACACTTACAAAAGCGATTTGTTTTTGCTAGATATTAAAACCAACAAAACCCTGCGCATTACACAAACAGAAGAGCAAGAAACTAGCCCTAAATTTATTGCTAAAGACGAATGGATTAGCTACACCAAAAACCAAAACTTATTTGCATGGCACGTAAAAACTGGTATTACACAGCAGCTTACCAACTTTGGTAAAGGCGCTGAAACAGCTGCTACAACTGCTTTTGCTGGCGCAAGAAGTGGTGGTGGCGGTAATCGTGGTGGCTTTGGTGGTGGCAATGCATCTACTGTTGCAGGTAACCAACAAGAGCAATGGTTACAGCAAAATCAGTTATTAATGTCAAGCATTTTAAAAGAAAGAAAAACAAAGAAAGATGCTCGTGACGCTTTCTTAAAACTAGTTAAGGATACCGATACTTTGCGTATTATTAACGTGGGCGACAAAGCCGTTCAAAACTTACAAACTAGCCCTGATGCTAGGTTTATTACTTACCGCTTGTTTACAGCGCCTGTAGCTTCTAAAAATACCATTGTGCCAGATTATGTTACTGAAAGTGGTTTTACCACAGATATTCCTGGCCGTACCAAAGTTGGTAATACCATTGGTAAATCTGAATTTTATGTGTACGATAGAGAAAAAGACACCATTTTATTAGTAGCTACAGATAGTATTCCTGGCATTACCGATGCACCAGATTATGTAAAAGATTATCCTAAAAAATTTGCTAACAGAAAAGCTTTACCCCGCAATGTTACCATCAATGGCCCTTACTGGAACGATGCTGGTACGTATGCTTTTGTAGATATTCGTTCACAAGATTATAAAGACAGATGGTTGATGCAATTAAATGCTGCCACAGGAAAGTTAACCCTCATCGACCGTCAACGTGATGAAGCTTGGATTGCTGGCCCTGGTGTTAGTGGCTTTGGTGCTAAACAAGGTTGGGTTAATAACGAGGTGTTGTTCTTTCAAAGCGAAGCAACTGGCTACTCACAGTTGTACAGTTACAATATTACTACTGCTACAAAATCTGCCATTACACAAGGCAAGTACGAGGTGCAAGATGTAACATTGAGCAAAAGCAAAAAGTACTTTTACCTATTAACCAATGAAGAACATCCGGGTAAGCAAAACTGGTATCGTATTAATATT
>JAAFHG010000169.1 GCA_013297585.1 Chitinophagales bacterium | reverse complement strand
CAAAAGATGGCATGTTAGTAGGCCTAATTACGTACCGTGATATTTTGCAACTAAGCAACAATCCAAACGCTGTTAAAGACGGATTTGGTAGATTATTAGTAGGCGCAGCTTTAGGTATTACCAAAGATTTAATGGACAGAGCAGCGGCACTTCAAGCTGTTGGTGTAGATGTGGTAACATTAGACAGTGCGCATGGCCATAGCAAAGGCGTTATTGATGCATTAAAAGCATTAAGAAAAAACTTCAAAACCTTACAAATAATTGCTGGCAATGTTGGTACCGCTGATGGCGCTTTGGCGTTAGCTGCTGCTGGTGCCGATTGTATTAAAATTGGTATTGGCCCTGGTTCTATTTGTACCACACGTATTGTTGCAGGTGCAGGCGTACCGCAGCTTACAGCCATTATGGAAGCTTCAAATGCTCTAAAAGGCAAAAATATTCCAGTGATTGCAGATGGTGGTATTCGTTACACTGGCGACATGGTAAAAGCCCTTGCAGCAGGTGCCAATGTGGTAATGATGGGTAGCGTTTTTGCAGGTGTTGAAGAAAGCCCCGGTGAAACAATTATTTACGAAGCTCGTAAGTACAAAGAATATCGTGGTATGGGCAGTTTAGGCGCTATGAGCCAAGGTAGTGGCGACCGTTATTTTCAAGATGTTGAAGACGATGTAAAGAAATTTGTGCCAGAAGGTATTGAAGGTAGAATTGCTTATAAAGGTCCTTTAAGTGAGGTCGTATATCAATATGTGGGCGGCTTACGTGCAGGTATGGGTTATTGCGGTGCTAAAGATATCAAGGCTTTACAACAAGCCACTTTTGTACAAATTACCAATGCAGGTATGCGTGAAAGCCATGCACACGATGTAGACATTACCAAAGAAGCACCAAACTATAGTAGAAAATAATATTGTTAATTTCACACAAAGCAACAAAGAATACAACGACCACCAAGTTACTAATCATACAAAACCTTCGTGTACTTGGTCTTCTTGTTTTCTTTGTGTGAAATTTTTTATTATATCAGCTACCGTTTTTCAATGAAACTTCGTTGCGTCGCACACCTGTACGGTTTGATACTTTATTGGGCTTTTATAGTAGCGTATAATACATCAGATATCAACTATTTTAAAGTAAGTATCCTTAGCGCCCTTTGTATTCTTTGTTTCTTTGTGTGAAACTCTTCTTTGTGTGAAATAAAATATGCAGATACAACTTACAAATACTGGCAAGCGTTATAATCGGGATTGGATTTTCCGACAATGTACCTATACCTTTAACGTAGGTAATTCGTATGCCATTATTGGCCCCAATGGTAGTGGCAAAAGTACGTTGCTACAAACCATTGCAGGTGCTATCAATCCAAGCGAAGGTAGTATTGCATATTCTGTGGAAGGTAGACCGTTAACCGTTGACAATTTCTATAAACACATCGCTTTAGTAGCCCCATATTTAGAAGTAATAGAAGAAATGACGGCTACAGAGTTTCTACAATTTCATGCAGCTTTTAAACCATTATTACCAAACATTACCATCGCTGAAATTATTAGCATCATTGGCTTAGATAAAAACGCCAACAAACAAATTCGTTACTATAGCAGCGGTATGAAGCAGCGCATCAAACTAGCACAAGCCATTTTCTCAGATACCAACGTATTACTACTTGACGAGCCTTGCAGTAACCTAGACGTTACAGGTTACAATCTCTACAATCAACTTATTAGCACTTATTGCAGCCATAAACTCATCATCGTTAGCAGCAATGACTTGCAAGAATATGGCTTTTGCAAAGCGCAAATTTCGATAGCAGATTATAAGTAGTCGACTATGACATCTTTTTAATGTTTGAAAAACAAATAGTCATTATAATAATTGAAGGAATTGTTTGAATAAACACAATTTTTCCTAATGATAAGTAAGTAAAAGTAATTACTAACAAAGCATAAATCGAGTACAAATGAACCGCCCATTTTTTCATTTTCCATAAGCCAAAACAGACTAGGAATATAATCAAAAAAGAGGATAAAAGTAAACCGAAAAACCAACTAAAAGGATGTAGTAAGTATGTAAAAATTTTAACTGTAACGAGTATCAATCCAAGAACCAATAATGCGCATACAACGGTTATTGATTTTGGCCTTTTGTTACTCTTTTCGTCCATAAAAAGTTTTGAATTGGATATAATTACAAAATGAATTTCAGTTGATTTCTCAAAATTTATACTACCTCAAAAACTTCCAATAAAACATAGGATTAAGCAAGTGTGCTGTAATGGTTTTTGTATTTAGTAATAGCCCCATTTGTGCCTCTGCATTTTTACGCGTCGTAATAAAGTTTAGCCACTTTAGTATCAGTTTAGGAAAAAAGCGACTACCCATTAAAGGCGCCATTAGTCGGCTTAGTTTTAAGCTATTATCTATCTTTTTGTACACTTTAGTGTCGTATTGTTTTAGCATCGATGCGCTAAAATCATTTTGCGCTAACGCAATAGCAGCTTGCTCTGCAGCAATTTTTCCGCTAATCATAGCTTGCGGTATACCATTACCAGAAATCAAATCTATTAAGCCGCCAGCGTCACCTGCAAGCATATAACCCTCACCAGATATTGGGCGCTTTTTGGTGCCTAATTGCATGGCACAGCCTTCTAATTTTCCTACTTGTTCAGCATGTTTAAAGCGCTCTTTAAGTATTGAATGCGAATTAACGGCATCCCAAAATAGTTGGTTTAAATTAAGGTGCTGCTTTTTTACAATATCGCTGCGCATCACAATATTTACATTGGCTAAGCCATTATTAAACGGTCCTATATACAAACCACCCGGCATCAATTTTTCCATAAAAAACATCTCACCATAATCTGGCAAAGTGCTATTGGTTACATTGGTAAAATACCCACGAATACCCAATGCATTGTGCTTATCCTCTCTTGCAATATTGCCCACGGTAAACGGTAAAGAAGCTGAAGAACCTGTAGCAATAATCAAAAGCTTTGTTCTGATGATAGGTTCTTTTTTGGCATCTAACAACAACCATTCTTTAGTTATTTCGTCTTTTTGCCAGTTAGAAATTGCAGTATTTGGCAAATAGTCTATCATGGCTGTGGCCATAATTTTTTTATGCAACACATTGTCAAATTCAATGCGTGGCATAGCTATGCAAGTAGGCAGATGTTCTATATTTTTCAGCTTTACAAAAGGAACATTCAGCGATTTTCCATTTGGTGTATGTAACAATGTGCCTTTTATAGCTTGATATTGTTTCGTGAAATCTTCATCCATAACCAATTCAGGATCTATTTCGTGCAATATGCGTACGGCTTGACCACCCACAATATCTGCGCAGGCTTTTACCCTAGGGTGTTCACCCTTGTCTACAAGTAATGCTTTGATGCCTTTTTTTGCTAAAAAAAGACTAGCAACCTGCCCTGCTGGCCCTGCACCAATAATTGTAATTGCCGAATATTTTACCATACTAAAACCTTTAAATAAATTGCTAACAATAACATTACAGCTAGGTTAACATTTTCCAATAAAACATTGGGTTGATTAATTTAGTTGCTACATTTTTAGTGTATAATAGGCTGCTTAATTGTGCCTGTGCACCTTTGCGTGTGGCAATGAAATTAATTGCGTTCGTCGCTCGATTAAGTATAAAATCATTGCCCATAAATGGCGACAATAGTTTACCCAACTTTAAATCTTTGTTTATTTTATTGTATACATTAGCGTCATAAGCTTTTAAAGCCGCTGGGCTAAAATCGTTACTAGCTATGGCTTTAGCTGCTTGAAATGCAGCAAATTTACCGCTAATCATGGCCTGTGGAATGCCATTGCCAGACATCAAATCTATCAAACCACCAGCATCACCTGCCAGCATATAACCATCACCAGAAATAGCCCTTGTTTTAGTACCTAAATGCAGTGCACCACCTTCTAGTTTACCTATTTGTTCTGCATGTTTAAAACGCTCTTTCAAGGTCGGGTGTAGTTCTATTGCATCCCAAAACAACTGCTTTAAATCTATATGGTTGCGCTTTGCTACATCGCTACGCATCACCACATTTACATTGGCTACACCATTATTAAATGGTGCTATGTAAAAACCACCCGGCATCATTTTACGGTGTAAAAATAATTCAGCATGATTGGGATAATCAGCATTGCCAATATTTTTAAAATAGCCACGAACACCTATTGCAAAATGCTTGTCTTCTTTTGATAAATTACCAACTGTATAAGCCAATGACGCTGAAGAACCGGTTGCAATAATGAGTAATTTACTTTGTACTATGGCTTGCTTGTGTGCATTAAAAAGTGTCCATTCACCAGTTGCAGCATCTTTTTCCCAACCTGTAATAGCTGTATTATCTAGTGTTTCTATCAATGGGCTTACTACTATTTTCTCATGCAGCCAATTGTCAAAATCTGCCCTAGGCATGGCGATACATGTGGGCAAATATTCTAATTTATTTAATGGCAAAAAAGCAATGTCTAACTGACTACCATTTGGTGTATGTAGCAACGTACCATTAATGCGTAAATATTTATCTGTAAATGCTTTATCTAAAGGTAAGTTTTCATCTAGCTCGTGTAACACACGTATGGCTTGGCCTGTAACTACATCTGCACAAGGCTTAGAACGAGGGTGTGCACCTTTATCTATTAACAATGAAGCAATACCATGTTTGGCCAAAAAAAGCGCTGCCATCTGCCCTGCAGGACCTGCACCAACAATGGTTACAACTGATTTTTTGGCTCTGTTCATAATTTCTAAAGCGGTTCAATAACCTCAATTAACGTTTATCTAATGCTATAAGTTTAGCATTTGTTCAAAATAATACCAATTGTTGCAAACAAACGTTATTCGTTGAATACTTTCAAGTATTTATCGTCGGCTTGCTATCAACAAATTCAAGTCGGTGTATTTAAGGTCAAATTTTTGGCTGATGTAAAAATCTGTCAATGCGCCTTTGAACAAATAAATACCTTCTCGTAAATTAATATTATGCCATATCATTTCATCCAAACCGCCATTGTCACTTATATCTAGCATTAAAGGCATCAATACATTGCTGATGGCTTGGCTAGCGGTACGTGCAAAACCACTTGGAATATTTGGCACACAATAATGTATTACATCATGCTTTACAAATACCGGGTTTTCATGGCTGGTTAACTCACTGGTTTCAAAGCAGCCGCCTCTATCTATTGCTACGTCTAAAATAATACTCCCTGGTCTCATCGCTGCTACCATTTCTTCGGTAACTACTATTGGCGCTCTGCCACTTTCGTTGCTTAATGCACCAATAGCTACTTCACAAGTTTTTAATTGCTTGGCTAAAATGCGTGGCTCTAAAACGCTCGTCCACACCCTATGACCTAAATTGTCTTGCAACTGTTTTAAACGATACACATTATTGTCAAATACCTTTACACTAGCACCCAATGCTAATGCATTTCTAGTCGCAGTTTCGCCTACAATACCTGCGCCTACAACTACTACTTTGGTAGGTGGTATACCGCTGATGCTACCAAGCAATACACCTTTGCCTTTATTAAAACTACTTAAATATTGACCAGCAATTAGCATTAATGCACTGCCTGCAATTTCGCTCATGCTACGTACAATTGGGTAAGTACCACTATCATCTTTTAGGTTTTCGAAACTGATGGCAGTAATTTTTTTCTCCATCATTTTCTCAATAATACAAGCTTTTAAAGCAGAATGATGAATGGGCGAAATGATGGTTTGCCCCATTTGTAGCAATCCCATATCTTCTTCTACCACCGGTGCGCTTTTTACTAAAATAGGTGCTCTATACACTTCTGCTTTATCGTACACAATTTTGGCACCAGCTTCACTGTATTCTTTATCTTTATAATGGCTGGCTAGTCCTGCATTACTTTCTATTGCTACACTATGACCATTACTTACCAATACGCTCACTGCTTCTGGTGTTAGTGCAATACGATTTTCCTGAAAAGCAAATTCTTTAGGAATGCCAATGTCTAATTTAGCACTGTGTGGTTTTACATCTAAAGTTTCTTCTAAGGTTTCGTAACTAAACGATGTAGAGATATACGGTTTGGTGGTAGCCATTGATAATAATAAATTATATAAGTGTGAGCAAGTTACTATTGAAATTTGATTAATGAAACATACATTATAATTATTTAATTTATTTTCATTTGTCTAGTAGCTGCATCAAGCAATTCTATGGTAATATTTACCACATCGTCGGGTAACAAATCAGGTACTTTTTCGGGCCATTCTACCAGGCTTAAATCGCCTTGTTGTAAGGCATCTTCTACACCTGCATTAATGGCTTCTTCTTCGCTTTTTAGGCGATACCAATCCATGTGATAAATAGTGGTAAAACGAGGGCTAGTGTACTCATTAATAATGGCAAATGTAGGGCTGCTAACAACATCGGTTACTTGTAGCACATTGCACAGGGCATGTATAAAAGTGGTTTTACCTGCACCCATAGGCGCATAAAAAGCCCACACTTTTTTATTACCAAATTGGGCTAATACTTGGCCTGCAACATCGTGAATTTGCGAAATA
Source organism: Chitinophagales bacterium (assembly GCA_013297585.1). GTDB lineage: Bacteria > Bacteroidota > Bacteroidia > Chitinophagales > Chitinophagaceae > Parasediminibacterium. The sequence continues at coordinate 930 of JAAFHG010000169.1, read as the reverse complement.
TTGTACACTACAACCATGTGGCGAAGATACAATGTAGCCGAAAAGATAATAGTGTAAAACGCATTGATTTTCGATAACTGATAAATGTCATGGTGCTTACAGCAAACGCTTGGTAATATTGGGTAAATTTGTAGCAATCATTCACCACATAGGCACATGGTAATTCAAAATAGCCTAAGTAGATGGCTATGTGTCTATGTGACTATGTGGTAAAAAAATAATTATGAAAAAGATATTGTGGAAGGTTGAAGGGATGACTTGCAGCAATTGCGCTTTAAGCGTAAGTAAAGTGCTGCAAAAACAAGGTATGCAGCAAGTGCAGGTAAATGCCATTACTGGTGATGTAAGCTTTGAAACTGTGGATGCTGAAAACTCGCTTACGACGGCTAAGAAAAATATTAACGAGCTAGGCTATCATGTAGTGGATGACAGTCTAGCTGCGGTAGAAACCAAGAAGCCTTTTTTAGGCACTTACTTGCAGAAGTTTTGGTTTACACTACCCTTTACGTTGGCATTGATGATTGGCCATTGGGCGATGTATTTTCATGTTCACTTTTTACACAACGCTTGGTTGCAAATGGCTATTTGCTTACCTGTATTTATTGTAGGCATGAATTTTTTTGGACGCAGTGCTGTAAAGAGTTTGAGCAAAGGCATACCTAATATGAATGTGTTGATAGCATTGGGTTCTCTAGCGGCTTTTGTGTATAGTTTAATAGGCACTATAACTGGCAACGAGAGTCAAATATTTTACGAAACTGCTGCTTCCATTATTTCATTGGTGTTTTTGGGTAATTGGATGGAACACGCATCTGTAGCACGTACACAAAAAACCATTAAAGAACTAACGAAGCAACATAAGGTAATGGCCAATATGATTGCCTATGATGATGCACATAATGAAAATATTTTTCCCATAGAAAATACCTT
>JAAFHG010000299.1 GCA_013297585.1 Chitinophagales bacterium | reverse complement strand
TAGCACTATCCAATTTGCCGAAAATACAAGCAAAGATTATAGGTTGTACAAAGTAGATGAGCTAAAAAGTTTGTTTATTAACGGCAGCACCTATTATGCTAAAAACTTAATTGAAGCAAGCAATTGGGGAGGCGCCGCCATTAGGTTTGTAAAGCTACTTACAGTAGATGGTGGCAAAATGAATTTATTTGAATACGAAAAAATAACCACCAATACTAGCAACAACAACAATAAGGTTATAGAATATTATGTTCAATTGCCAAACGACAATAGCAACAAAATTTACAATATAGAGAGTTCAAAGTTTACTCCAAATTTTGATGATAAAATGAGTGCATATGTGGCAGATTGTAGTTTACTAGCTGCTAAGATAAAAGCAAGAGATAAAGATTACTTCTACCCTTTTGTAGTAAACAATGGTGTATTAAGACGTAAGGCAGTGTTACTACAAATAATTAACGAATACAATACTTGCAAATAATCACCCATTTTAAAACAACCAATATGAAATCAGCCTTAGTTATTGCAGGTTGCTTAAGCCTTGCAAATGTCTTTTTAACCCAGCCATGTATGGCGCAGATACGAACCTCACCAATTGCAAAAAGTAACGCAGGTAGCCTCGGTAGATTACCAAAATTATCTTTTTCCCCTATTAAATTTGAGAAGAAAATAGGTAATGCAACCCTTGCCATTCAAAAACGCACACAAGATTATCAAGCTAAAATTGCCACTAATAAAACCATAAAATCCGATAACGAAGAAGGCAACTTAGAAACCGATAAAACCATTTGTCGGATGGAGGTAAAACAATATACTTCTGAAAATTTAGATCAGGATGTATTACAGCCAGAAGCTATTGGTAATTTAACATTAGGTGGCGTTTACGATTTAAAAGATTTACAAAAAGCTAGTTACCGAAGTATTTATGGGCAAAGAAACCCAATGGTAATTTCTATGGATGACACGCCCAATCAAGAAAATGTAACCACGCCAGGAGATAATAGCTTGTCTGCTGCTTTGCAAAAATTACGAACCAAACCTTTTCCTGTTACACCAGCAGGTCATGGCACTTATTTGTCTAGCACACAAGTAACAAATACAAGTACACTTAATGTAGCAGCTTCTTTATCTTATAGTGGCTATGGTATAAAAGCAAGTGATATTTTTCAATATAATAAAAATTCTACCACAAATAAATTCTTAATTACCTACAAAAGAATTGCTTACACTGCCTACGCAAAGCCAGCAGATGGCCAAGGTGGAAAATTGTTTCAAAATGACTCAATTAATACTAATCCCGATTTAGTTTATATAGACAAAATAAGCTATGGTGCGAAATTATTAGTATTTTTTGAAGCAAATATTACAGAAGAAGATGTAAAAAATGGCTTTAAAGCACAGGGCTATGGTATAAATGCTACTTTGGATTTAGAAGTTGCCAATAGATTATCTAACACCAAATTTCAAGTGTATTTATATGGCGATAATGCACCATTAAGCATACCTGTAACGGGTTACGATGCGATGGTTGTTAAAGTAAATGAGTTGCTGAGTAAAATATCTGGTATTGGTAAAAAAAATCCAATAGAACTAGGCCAACCTTTAAGCTATTCCCTTAAGTTTTTAGATGGTGATATTGCAGTAACATCTTGTAAAGTTGAGGATATTCCACAAAAAATATGTGGGCCAAACCCTAATTACCCATTAGATTTTAAGGCAACACTAGATGGCTATAATATTGAAGGTGGTAACATTTTTGGCTGGGTAGATGTAGAGATTTTAAACGCAAAAGGTGATAGAAAATATAGAGGCGATACAGGATATATAGAAACTGTGTTTATCAAAAATAGAGATGCTGCCATTTACCAAAATATAAGCCCCAACAATAGGTCGCCACTCACAGAAAAAATTTACAAAAATATTTCTCAAGCAGATAGAGAAACGGGCACGGTGAGAATATGGTATCGCATACAAAACAGAAAAATTGGCGGCACAGATGTGTTTTTAACCAAAATAGATAATGCTGATTTTGACTGCTGCTTTAATGGCTTACATGGCAATTATAAAGGTCAATTTATTGACTTACCTCTAAAAGATTTTTTAGCTAATCAGTTTGGGCAAGGTATATCTAAAACCATCACTATTCGCAATGGTGACAAAGTATTTACACCAACATTTTCATTTAAATTTTTATATTAATCACTAAACCACAAACAATAATATTGTGAAAAAAACAGCACTTTTTACTGTACTAGCTCTCATAATTGCAGTACAACAATTAAACGCACAAAAGCGTCCATTAATTAGCTCAAATATTGATTTAAAAAAAGCATATACACCTGCACTTAATTTTAGAAGCGGCAATGCCACCAAAGATAATTTTAAGGGTGCACATCCTTGTGGTGTAGCAATTAGTAATAATGGCAGGGTTGCCATATCTACCTATGAAGGTGACGAAGCACTTGGCTTGGTATTTATTTGGAATAGTTTTAAAAGCTTTAATGATGGTAACCCAGCTAATAGTAAACTTTTGGTGAAAGATCCTGAAGCTGTAGCTTTTGACAATAACGACAACTTATACATTTCAAACACGTATTATGGATGGGTGTATTATGTACCTAAAAACACTAGTAATGGGTTAGTTAATATGATGCCAAGCGTTACGGATTCTATTTATATTAATACTACAAATTCAAATCCTAGAGGCCTTGCATTTGATGCCAATAATAACCTATACGTTATGTGCGAGAACTTAAATAATAATGGCCCTTCTCGCATTATTAAATTCGCACATCCTGTATTACAAAACAGAAACAACTCGATAGCTTTAGGTGGTAGCCCAGTATCTAACAATACACAAGCACTTGGTGTTTTTGTAAAAGGTAGCCAATTGTACAGTACAGATTTACATGGTCAGGATGTTTCAATCTTCAACTTAAATAACAATGCCTTATCTAAAACTGCATCTATAAAATCATTAGCTGGCAACCCAGGTAACGCATTAGATGTAGTTGCCGATGATCGCTTTGTTTATTTTACAAATGCAGGCGGCTATTTAGTAAAATGGGATAAAGGAAGCGGTACGCAAAATATTAATATTGGAACAAATGGCTTTTATGCACCTTGGGGTATCTCATTATATCAAAACTATATAATAGTAGCTGATGCAGCCCATAACAAAGTACAAGTATTTGATAAAAATACTACACCTTGGAAATAACCTTTTTACCGATAATTTTAAAAAACACCCTAAAACACAATTTTATGCAAAAGATACTTTTTATAGTTGTATTAGTTTTATTTTTTGTAAATGCACAAGCTCAGCAAGTTGACCCCAAAGCTTTGATGGATCAATTACAGAATAAACCGCAACAAAATGGCAAAATAAAATGTACAGTAGACGGAAAATTATTTACCGAAAAAGCTGCACTAATTTCAAATGGCAACAAAGGAAACTTTGTAATATCAACCAACTTATTGGTGGCATCTAATATAATGGCCATTGTAATACCAAAAACTGCAACTGGCATCTATCCATTTATAAAAATAAAAAATCAAGAAACAGTAATAGTATTGGCTAGTGGCGATATGTATCAGGTGATAGATGGTAGCATTAATGTAAAAAATAATGCAGGAAAAGTTAGTGGCACTTTTACTGGTACGGTGTTAAAATTTGTTGGCAAAAAACCTAATATGAAACCTGGAGGAACTGCGCTGCCATTAACAGGAAGTTTTGAAGGCTTATCTCTCAAGTAACAAATAGTATGAATAGATTAAAAATAGGTTTGGTAATGATATTGGTAGGCTTAGCTGTAACATTATATTTTGGTGCACAGCTATACCAATATATTGTGCTTGCTACAACAGGCACTAAAAGTACCGCTAGTATTACAGGTTATAAAAGAAAAAATGGCAGCGGACGATTGCGCCCTGCTTTCGCCTTTAATACAACCGAAGGCAAATTGGTTAACACGGTAAATGCTGATGTAATACCACAGATTTTTAAAAAAACTGGTATAAAATATTATATAGCAAATGAGCAAGTGTCTATTTGCTACAAACCAGATAACCCAATGATTGCCGTAATAACCAATTGGACGTCTTGGATTGCTTATCCATTTGTAATGCTATTTGGATGTTTAAGTATGCTAATAGGTTTAAAAAAAATAGGCTCTAAAACTGAGGCGTAGTATATAAATGACAAAAAGATCAATAGCTATAAGTATATTTTGTTGGTTAGCCACAGTTGCATTTTCGCAAGAAAAAGGTAATTGGAACAACACATTTATATATGCAATAAGGTTGCCTGCTGCCTTGGCAAATAGTAAGGGAGTAAAAGTAAATATATTGTATAATAATGAAATATTAAAGCCGAAAAAATTATTACTCGGCGGCAAATTAGTATCACAACCTTCAAGCTTTTTTTATGCTATTAGGGGTATAAAAACAGTATATGGTTTGGCACTGCCAATTGCAGTGCCAGCCAACTGTTTTATTTGGCTGTTTGATAGCGATATGCTTATAGAAATGACCAATTTCCCAAACCGATATCAAATAAACATAAACACAACAGATGGCGATATCCTAAAACAATATTCAATACCAGTTACTTTCGATTTTGTACCAGACAATGCACTAAATGTGACCTACTTAAAAAGTATGGGGCAAAAAAAGGCAACCGAACTATTGCTACAAAAAACTTGGTTAATGTCTATTGAAACAAGATCACCAAATATCACAGTTGAAGAAAGAGATACCACATTGCTTTTTTCATTACGTAACCCATTGCCCAAAGGAGTAGAAACCATATGCACTGGCATTAATAAGCAAGCCAAAGCCAATCAAGAATTTGTATTTACTAACTGTTATTTGTACAAAAAAACTTTGTTTTTTCCATACACCACTACCACATCAATAACAAAAATAAAAACACCTACTAATCACCCAGATATTTGCAAAAACAAAATGATAGATGTATTGGGAAATACTTGTGCAGCATCTGGCTGTATTACTGGTTTTGGCGCAGGCAGTTGTAGTGGCCTAAATAAAAATAATGCACTGGCATATAAAGTCACAATTATTATAGAGCCATAATAGCACTTAAAAATCTTATTTTAAAACTATACCTACTAATCAATGGCAAAGCTATTTTAGT
>JAAFHG010000176.1 GCA_013297585.1 Chitinophagales bacterium | reverse complement strand
ATCAAATTGAACTGATTACAAACCCATCTGCTAAATACGATGCTAATGGTAATGCAGGGATTATTAATATTAAAACTAAAAAGAACAAACAGATAGGCTTTAATGGTATTGCCACGATAAGTGCAGGGCAAGGTAGATACAGTAAAAGTAACAACAGTTTGGTGCTTAATTACCGCAACGGCAAGCTGAATACTTTTTTAAACTATAGCATGAACTATAATAAGGGCTTTACAAGCATTTATGCTTGGCGTGAGTATTACAACAATAGTGGTGCAATAACTGCTATTCTAGAGCAGCCTACTTATTTGTACAACGATAATATTAATAACACCTTTAAAACTGGTTTAGATGTATTTGCCAATAAAAAAACAACCATTGGCGCAGCGTTTACTGGCACCATTATTAATAGAAATGGTGGTGGCGAAGCCACTGCTATTTGGCGCAAAGCGAATGGTAGCATCGATTCTACAATTGGTACTTATAGCAATAGTTTTAACAAGTTACGCAATACAGCAACCAATATTTATCTAAAAAATACACTTACAACTAACCAAGATATTTCAGTAGATCTAGACTTTTTAACTTACCATATTGATAACGATCAAGGGTTTAATAATGTATTGTTGGCTACAGGTGGTTATAACAATGCATCGCATGGTAATATCCCTTCACGTATTAATATTTGGTCTGCAAAAGTTGATTACAGTTGGCGTTTTGGTAGTGCTAGCAAATTAGAAGCTGGCGCTAAATCATCGTACATTAACACAGATAATATTGCTGCCTACGAACAGTATGACGGTACAACTTGGAAAGAAGATTTAGGTAAAAGCAACCATTTTTTGTATAAAGAAAGCATCAATGCGTTGTATGCTAGTATTGAGCAAAAATATAAGCGCTTAAGTTTTCAGCTTGGTATGCGTTACGAGTACACACATTACGATGCTAATCAACTTGGTAATGCCATTAATAAAGACTCATCATTTGCCCGCAATTACGATGGATTATTTCCATCAGGCTATATCAGTTATCAGGCAGATTCTGCCAATACATTTACGTTTACAAGTGGTAGAAGGCTTGATAGACCTGCGTTTCAAAAGCTCAATCCTTTTGTGTTCATCATTAACAAATACACCAATCAAAGAGGTAATCCATTTTTTCTGCCGCAGTTTACATGGAATTTTGAACTGAGCCATCAATACAAACAATTATTGACTACAACCGTTTCGTATAGTGTTATCAAAAACTATTTCTCACAAATTTTTTTAAACGAAGGCAATGGTATTTTAGCGTATACAGAAGGTAATGTGGGGCAAATGCAAAACATAAGCGTAGGTGAAACGGTACAGTTTTCGCCAAATAATTGGTGGTCAGTAACTGCACAGGCTATGTACAATTACAAAAAATTTATAGGGTTTTTAGGTAATAATATTACAACAAATGTGTCTCAAATAAGTGCTAATTTAAACAATCAGTTTAAAATAAATGCGGCTATTTCAGCAGAGTTATCTGGCTTTTATATTACTGGTGCAAGAAACGATATTCAAGAATTATTAAGACCAACTGGTCAGTTATCTGCTGGTGTGGCTATGCAAGTTTTGCAGAAGAAAGGCACATTAAAGTTGAATGTAAGAGATATGTTTTACACGCAAAAAATGGAAGGAGATACAGAATTTGAAGGCGCTAATGAATATTTTATATTGCTAAGAGACAGTAGAGTGGTGAACTTAGCATTTACATATCGGTTTGGTAAACCTTTAAAGCAGGCGAAGCGTTCAAATGGTGGTGCAACAGATGAAATGCAGCGAGCTAGTGGTAATTAGGGAGTTACAGAATTTTTTTTGCAAAAACAGTAGCTTAAATTTGGTATCAGTATGTATTTGTTTTGTTAAGTAAACGGTAAGTTTTTACAATAATAGTTAGCATAATTGCGTAACGGCATAATTATGGCTTATCTTACTGCTTAAATTCTTTATCAATGACTATACAAACTGTAATCAACTGGTTTACCTTGGTAATGTTCGTTGCAATGGTCATCATTTTTTTCTATAAAAGAAAAGCACCTAAACAAGATGTTTAAATGCTTTATTAATTTGTTATAACTATTTGATACTAAGCTTCTTCTTCTACTGGTGGTAATGGATTTCGTCTTGTAGGTATTACCACATCTTCTTCATCACTTAAGTACACCCAAAAGTCGTGTAATTCAAAAATATCGCCTGGCACCTTGCTGCCACCTTCTTCATTTGGTCTATCGTAGCTACCCAATAAAGTACCGTGGTATTTTATCTCAGATAGTTTTTCTGCATGGGTAAGTGTCTTAAAATGTTCAATAGTCATATTGTGTCAATTGTAATTTGGCTGTAAAAATAGATGATTTAATAGCTAAAAGTGCAGTTGTATCAGTAGCTTTTTTAACAAATTATACCTACGTTTTTTTTGTTGTCATAATATTAAATTAAACTTTTACTCTTAGATAATAGAAAATATTTTTTCATATTGCTTTTTTTAACAAAAATTAATGTAGAAATGTACCCAATATTATTTAATTGTTAATTTTTAGTACTTACCTTTAGGTGGTACAATTAGACTAAATTGAAAAGATGGATTAATATATTGCTAGTTTACCTAATAGCATTGTGTTTCACTCAACCAAATGCAATAGGGCAAACTATATCTAACAAGCAATATTTTAATTTTTACGGTGATTCTATTGAAATCATAACTCCTAAAAATTGGCATTTACAATCACCAATTTCTAGCACAGCTATTACTGATTTTTATACACAACTAAATAGCAGCAACTATCAACCTATGCTTGCGGCCATGCTAGCCTATAAGCAGCAGCAGCAATTAAACGATTGGCTGTATTATCAACTCATTCGTATAGTGGCAAATGGTGTAAGCCCTAAGGCTGCCAATTATCAGCAATACACGTTGTTTAAATGGTTTTTATTGGCCAAATCTGGTTACGCAACAAGCGTAAGTGTTACCAATACAAACAAACTATTGCTGTATGCACAAACCAATGAGCCTATTTACAATATTCCCTACCACCTAAAAGGCGATAAACAGTATGTGTGCTTAAATTATCACGACTATGGCGATATTGATTTTGAAAAAGAAAAAGCAGAACACATAAATATAGACGTACCTGAAGCGGTGAATGCGTTCTCGTACAAAATAAATCGTTTACCCAACTTTAAAGGTGCTAGCTATACCACTAAAGATGTGCAGTTTGACTATCAACAAAAAGACTTTCATTTTAAAATATTGGTAAATAAAGAGATTAAGCAAATTTTTGCTAACTATCCTGTGGTTGATTATGAATGCTATTTTAATATTCCCATCAGTAGTATTACTTACAACTCTTTAATTCCTTCGCTTAAAGAGGCTGTAAAAGGATTCGATCAAAAACAAGGTGTTGATTATTTAATGCGCTTTACACGTTATGCTTTTATGTTTCAGCCAGATAAAGTGGCTTTTGGCCAAGAAAAAAGATTGTCGCCAGAGCAAACCTTATTGTACGATGGTAGCGATTGTGAAGATAGAGCTGCTTTTTTCTTCTTTTTAGTAAGAGAAATTTACAACCTGCCCATGATAGCGTTGGCTTATCCTGAACACGTAACAATTGCCGTAAAATTTGATAAGCAAATGGCAAACCCAATTGTATACAAAGGCAATAATTATTGGGTATGTGAACCTACACCTCAGCAAAAAGATTTAAGGCTTGGGCAAATATTACCAAGCTTAAAACATCAAACTTACGATGTGGTGTACGAATACAGCCCTAGCCAATTAGCTAAATAAGATAATGAATTTTTGGGCATAAAAAAACCGCAGGTTCTGCGGTTTTTTTATGCTATAGTATATCATTAGTAGAAAACTATGCTTTCTTTTTTGCATCTTTATTGGCTTTGTAGCGCATATCTAACGTACCGTCTTTTTTTGTAGGGCCTGCTGGTGTGGCTGGTGTAGCTGCCTTATTTTCTTTAAAGCGTTTGTCTGGTGTGCCATCGGCTTTAAGTTTAGTAGCCTCTTTTTTTACTGGTGCTGCAGCTTCTTTTTTAACTTCTACTTTAGCCTTTTCAGTTTTTTTAGGTTGAGCGAAAGATGCAGTAGCAAAGCAAGCTACGGCTAACAATGTGGCAAGAACTTTTTTCATGTTGTTTAAGTTTTTAGACAACTAATGTACAGATGTTTTGATAACAAAATTATTTACAAGATAAAATTTAGCTTAAAATTTACAGAGCTATTGTTGTAGGCTTTAAAATGGTTTGCCGTGTGTGGCTTTAATTAAAGTATTCGCAAGCCATTTGTTGTGTTGCATCATTTTTAAGAACACATAGGTAGAGGTATTGCCGCCAAATAAGCGCTGAACAAAACGGCCAATCAATAAGCGTTTAGCAAACTGGGCTTTCCATTGGTTGGTGTAATTTACTTCCATGTCTTTTCTAGAAATATCTTGTTGTAAATATGATTTTATTTGGTTAAAAGCTAGTTTGCTTGCGTGCATAGCCATGCTCATACCATTGCCACAAAGTGGCGTAATAAGGCCAGCCGCATCACCTATCATCAACAGATGATTTTCTACTGTTGCTTTTGGGCTAAAGCTAATTTGCGATATCGCTATAGGTTCTTCGTACAAAAATTCAGCATTGGTTAGTATGTTTTTCAGCTTAGGGTTTTTGTGCAAAATGGCTGCTTCCATTTGTTTAATAGAACCATTGTTTGCTTTTAAATTATCGGCTGTAGTTAAGTAACAAAGACAATATTTATCGCCTTCAATTTTAGAAATACCACAGTAGCCATTTTTAAAATTATGCAATGCAATCGTATCTACAGGGTGCGAGTGTTTGATGTGATATTTAATGCCAATAAAATTTTGCAGACTGCCTTTTTTTTGGTCAATAAATGGGCGTTTTAGTTTTACATCCATATTACTACGCTTACCAAAACTGCCTACTGCAATGGTTGCTTTATGCTGATGGTTATTGGTGCTTATGGCAAATTGCTGATTATTAAACACCACATTTTGCACCTTGGTTTGGGTAAAAATATGTACACCAGCTTGTTGTGCTTGTTTGTACAACATGTTATCTAGCATAAATCTGCTAATGCCAAAACCGCCTAGTGGTAAATTAAAATTGTACAAATTACCATAGCTATCAGTAATATTTAATGTATTTATAATGGGTAATTGCAAGGTGGTAATATCTACACCCACACTTTTTAAAAAATCCTTGCTTTCAAGACTAATATACTCACCACATACTTTGTGAAACGGATAACTCTCTTTCTCGTACAATGCAGTTACAAAGCCAGCTTTAGCGCATTGTATCGCAAGCGTTAAACCTGCTAAGCCACCTCCTATAATGGCTACATCGTATTTAGTAATTGCCTGCATTTAGTGTTTGTATATAATTAAATATCGAAACGCCCATTGCCAAGCGATCCTGTATGTTTTAATGCCAGCTTTTGTAAACAAATTAACCCATTCTGGTTTGGTGAAGCCTCTTGCTACGCTTAGTGGTGCATCGTTTTTTACAAGGTAACTCCTTGAGAAAATTTGAGTAATCATTTTTATAGCACAATACGCTATAGAGTTTCTGTGTAAATCGTTAATAAAGAAACCTATTTTGCTATTCGCTTGCATCCATTGTAATTGTGCAATTAGTTGTTCATTGGTAAAATGATGGCAGAACAAGCTAGAGAAAATAATATCTGGTTTGCTGTCAAAATATACTTGCTTGTAATCGCTCACAATCCAGTCTGTATTCAGTTGCAGTTCTTTTTTTGTTGCTGCAAAATCAATGCAGGCTTGCTTTATATCAATACCAGCAAAATGCACTTTGATGTTGTGTTGCTGGCAATATTTATTAATAGCTATTAAATTATCACCGCCACCACAGCCTATTTCGCACACATGAATTTCTTTCAGGTTGCCTATTAATTGTATAATGCCTTTTACCGTAATAGCATGCCCACCAAGTAATGTATTAATGGTGTTTAGTTCTTGCATATTACGTTGTATGTCTGCAAAAGGAATGTCCTCAGCATCTAGTAATTCTGGCTGATATGAGCGTTGAATAAATGTCATTGTTTAGTTGCTGTAAATGTTTCCATGGTAAGGCCAGGACCAAAAGCCACGCCAAAAATATTTGAGCCTGATGCTATTGGTTCGTCCATCATGGCTTTTAATACAAATAATATAGTGGGGCTACTCATGTTGCCATAATCTCGTAATACTTGCCGTGAATATTGTAAGTCGCTAGCTGCTAGCTGTAATTTTTGTTCTATTACATCTACAATTTTTCTACCACCCGGGTGCACACACCAGTGTGAAATATCTGCCTTTGTTAAGTCATTTTGCTGTAAAGCACTGTGTGGCAAAGCTTCAATATCATGTTCTATCAGTTGTGGTATATAGCCACTTAGTGTCATTAAAAAGCCGCTACTGCTTATTTCCCAAGCCATATCTTTTTTACCCTGATACGCAATTTGTGAGTAGAAGTTTTGTAGCGTTAAACTCTTGTCTGTTTTAATGGTATTTGACAGCAACACTGCTGCGCTACCATCTGCAAATAACAAGCTACTCGCTGCATTATCTGGTGTAAATCCTTTTTGAAAATGTAGGGTACACAATTCGGTACAAACCACTGCCACATTGGCTTTGGTGGTACTGCTATCGCAAATCATTTTGGCTAATTTAAGCCCATGTATAGCAGCATAGCAACCCATAAAGTTTACCGAAGTACGAAAAATATTGGGCGACAATTGCATGGCTTCGGCCACTTGTAGGTCTAAACCCGGTGCACTCATGCCTGTGCAACTTACCGTTATTAAATGCGTAATCTCTTGTGGTGTAATAATGCCATCAATACATTGTTTAATAGCATCTACCGATAGTGGCAAAGCTGCTGCCTGATAGCGTTGCATGCGCACATCAATGCAAGGAAAATCAATGTTTTCTGTTTGTGGTATAAAGGTCCAATCTGCTTTTGGTGCACCATAATCTGCCACGCAAGAATACCTTGTGTTAATATGACTTTGGTGGTATAAAAAAGCAAGCTTGCGTTTGTCATCAGCATCTAGCCCATACATCTCTTGCATAAAATGCAAAATGCTTTCCTGCTGATGCTTGTAAGTAGGTACTGCCGTTGCTATAGAAACAATATTTGTCAAAGTTGTTGCATCATTAAGTGAGTAATAAAAGCCAAATTCGTACAAGTGCTTGCAAGCCAATTTAACTGCATGGTATGTTTAAAATCTGCGTTCGTATCATTTTGCCATACCTTGTTTATCCATT
>JAAFHG010000610.1 GCA_013297585.1 Chitinophagales bacterium | reverse complement strand
AACCAATGGTATGTCCCAATTCGTGAGCAATAATAGTTGTCATCCATTGTACACTTGGATTTGTACCAAAAGTACCTGCACGGCTATTTAAAGTTATTGGAGAAGCAGGGTTGCCGGCTGCAGTTGGGAAACCAGACGACTGGCCCAATACACCACCGCCACCAAGATCGGCACCAATGATTTGTATATTACCACCAGAAGCAACTCTTTGGAAAGTTAGTTTTAAACCAAGTTTATTATAACGGGCAATAGCAGAATCAGTAGCCAATGAAAAAACAGGATCAGCAAAACCTGAAATAGAAACAGTAATAACACGTGGTAAACGGGTTACCAATAAAGTAGTGTGGTATTGCTCTTCATCGCCTACTCTTAAGTTAGGGCCTTGTGCTAAAGGCTTAGCTAAATCTTCATTAGAAAGAAAGATATCATTCTCTACAATATATCCGCCATTGGCAACCATAACACCATCGGTACTAAAGCCCTTATCGGCAATTTTAGCCAATACTTCTGATGAAATAACATTGGTTGTAGATGGAACAGTTTTATCTGTTTTTTGACAAGAAAATAAAACGGTAGAAAGTGCTGTGCAAATGAATAAACTTCTGAAGTTGAATTTCATAATTCTTTTTTTAAAGATTTGGGTTATTGTTTCGGATACAAAATAACAGCATTAGGAAGAAAGCTCTACCTTAGAAACTGCTTAAAGGGGTATAAGATTTCCTATAAAATCCTTTTAAAGCGAATTGTACAATGGAACAAGTTGATTTGGGCTAGGTAAATAATAAAAAAGCCTCCGTATAATACGGAGGCTTTTTCCAAAAAAAATATACAATTAGCGGTACAAGTAGTTTAATGCAGTTTTATCATTATTGTTAAACGGACGGTTAGTGCCATCAGTACAGGCTAGCATCCAGCTTTTTGGATCACCAGCTGTTGCAGTTCCGGGAATATAAATAGCACCTACACCTGCAGAACCTTCATTTGATTTACGGCCACCGCAGCTATATGCCCTGTTTGCATAATCTGTATGCCTAAACCCAATGGCATGTCCAATTTCGTGTGCGATAATTGTTGCCATCCATTGTACACTTGGATTTGTACCAAATGTGCCTGCCCTGTTATTTAAGGTAATAGGAGAAGCAGGGTTACCTGCTGAAGTTGGGAAACCTGCCGATTGACCAAGTACACCAGTTCCTCCTAAGTCGGCCCCAACAATCTGGATATTACCATTAGAAGCTACTCTTTGAAAAGTAAGTCTTAATGCCATTGCGTTATAGCGTGCAATTGCAGAATCAGTAGCATTGGAAAAAACGGGGTCGGAAAATCCTGAAATAGATATAGTAATTACTCTTGGCAAGCCCGTTACCAAATTAGTAGTTCTGTATTGTTCTTCCTCTCCTATGCGTAAAACCGGACCGTTAGCCAATGGCGTTATCAAATCTTTATTGGTTAAAAATATATCGCCTTCAACAAGGTAACCTCCATTTACTGCTACAACCCCTTCTGTGCTAAAGCCTTTTGATTGTATCTGGCCTAATACCTCACTGGAAACAGTGGAAGTGTTAGCAGGTGCAGACTTGTCGGATTTTTGACAGGAGAAAAGCACAACAGATAAAGCAGCACTAAGCGTAATTGTTTTTAAAACGTTCTTCATACATTAATCAGATTAAAGTTTTGGTAAAAAAATTTGTTTTCTAAATCTAATGATTAAACAGTAGAACTACCATCATATTTACCATATTTATTTTCAATATGCAGCAAGAAGCAATTTTAATTCATAAAACATGCCTATGTTTAAACACAAATGATATTCAACTGCAACAACTATATTTCTTCAGCCAATTTGTATTACAACAAAAAGGGCCTGCAATGTATTGCAGGCCCTTTTTGAAATAGATAAATACTGTTATTTATACAAATAGTTTAAAGCAGTTTTATCATTAGCGTTAAACGGACGGTCAGTACCATCAGTACAAGCTAACATCCAGCTTTTAGGATCTTTTGGACCAGTTGGCGTACCAGGAATCCAGATAGCACCTACACCAGCATCACCTTCATTTCTTGGAATAGAAAATCCACAACTGTAATTACGGTTTTTGTAATCAGTATGACGGAAACCAATAGTATGACCTACTTCATGTGCAACAATTGTAGCTAACCACTGTACACTTGGGTTAGTACCAAAAGTACCTGCACGGTTGTTAATAGTGATGGCTGACGGAGGATTACCATTTGCATCAGGGAAACCAGAAGAACGGCCAAGAACACCGCCACCGCCAAGGTCTGCACCAGTAATAGTAATAGATGCGCCAGACGCTACACGCTGGAAGGTTAAACGTAAA
>JAAFHG010000065.1 GCA_013297585.1 Chitinophagales bacterium | reverse complement strand
TAGAAGAACTGACTTAATTCGTTACGGAAGATTTGTAGAGGGTACTTATTTATGGCCTTGGAAAGGTGGTGTAAAATCTGGTTCGGCTGTAGCTTCTTTTAGAACTATTTACCCGATACCAACTACCGATTTATCTTCTAATACTAATCTTAAACAAAACCCAGGGTATTAATCTAAATAACAATAAATCATTTTTTATGAAAAGTATCGTAAAATTAATCTCATTGTCATTGGTGCTGGCCACATGCTTGTGGGCCTGTACCAAAGATGAAAATAGAGAGTACATATTAGGTGGCACCAACCCTGTGTTAACTGCAAGTTCAACAGCGCCATTGGTATTAAATGTGCTCAATCAAAACAATATGGCAATTTCATTCTCGTGGACAAATCCCAACTATCAATTCAATACAGGGGTTAGCTCACAAGATGTAAACTATGCGTTGCAATTTGATACAACAGGTGCAAATTTTACTAATCCAAAATTGCAAACAAAGTCTATTTCTAAAGACCTATCAGTATCGCTTACAGTAAAAGAATTGAATGCTTATTTGCTTAGTATGGGTTTAGCTGAAGACAAACTGCATAATATTGAAATGCGTATTGTAGCATCTTTTGCTGGGTCAACAGTGCCTTTGGCATCAAACGTTATTAAAATAGCGATAACGCCATATTTAGATGTTGCTATACCGATACCACCCACTGGTGAACTATTTATAACGGGTGATGCTTGTGCAAGTAGTTGGACAAACACACCACCAATTACACAAAAATGCACAAAAGTTGATAATACTACTTACAAAATAACCATAAGTTTTACACCGGGTAAATTTTATAAGTTTTTAAGTAATCAAGGGTTTTGGCAGCCTCAGTATGGTGTTAAAACAGGATCAGGCGGCACAGCCAATGGTGGTACGTTAGGGCTTAATAATAATGTTGCGCCATATAATTCCGATCCAGATGCAATACCTACACCATCTTCTAGTGGCAACTATACAATTACATTGAATTTTAAAACTGGTAATTACATCGTTCAATAACCAATTAAAAATATTTTTATGAAACAATTATCAAAACTTTTTTTGTTGGCTACAATAGCAATAACGCTATTTACGGCTTGCGATAAGGTAGAGAGCCTACCTTATTACGAAGCGGCTACATCTACTGTATTATCAGCATCAGCATCTACTATTGCAGTGGCACCAGCCGATTCGTCTAAAACGGCTGCTACATTTTCTTGGACGTATCCAGGTTTTGCAATTGATTCTACAAAAGCTAAGTATGTTGTGGAAATTGATTCAACTGGAAGAAATTTTGCCAAAGCGGTAAGTAAAACTGTTATTGGTACCTTAAGTACTACTTATACTGGTAAAGAACTAAACAATGTATTGCTTGGTTTTGGCTTTGCCATAGGTACGGCTTACGATGTAGATATTCGTATTACGGCTTCTTATGGCAATAATAATAACCAAGTTAAATCTAACACTATTAAGGTGAAAATGACACCTTATAAAGTACCACCAAAAGTGGCTTTACCAACTTCTGGTAAGTTATTTTTGGTAGGCGATGCATCGCAAGGTGGCTGGAACAATCCGGTTCCTACACCAAGTCAAGAATTTGCAAGATTAGATGAAACTACTTGGGCTGGCGTTTTTAATTTAAATGGTGGTAATCAATATTTAGTGCTACCAGAAAATGGCAGTTGGGCCTCTAAGTTTGCCGTTGATGATAATAGTATTCCTGGATTAAGTGCTGGCGGTACCTTTGGTTTTAACGTAGGGTCTGCTTTTAACGCAAATTTTCCAGCGCCAGCTACAAGCGGTTGGTACAAAATAGTGTTAGATTTTCAAACAGGTAAGTTTGCTGTAACGCCATACACATCTACATTGCCGAGCGGTTTGTTTATGGTAGGTGACGCTACACCAGGCGGCTGGAACAATCCAGTACCTACACCATCACAACAATTTACGCGTTTAAATTCTGTTGAGTTTACATTAACCTTAAACGGTTTAGTTGGTGGTAAACAATATTTAATGTTGCCAGTAAATGGCGACTGGGGTAATAAATATGCTGTGAACGACAACTCTATAACTGGCCTTAGTGCTGGTGGCGATTTCGGTTACAATTTGCCTCAAAATTTCCCTGGCCCTGCGGCTAATGGTAACTATAAAATTGATGTGAATTTTGCAACTTTAAAGTTCAAAACCACTAAACTGTAGTTTTGGTTTATAAATGTTATACTTGTACCCACCGATTTCGGTGGGTTTTTTGTTTGTGTGGGCAGTCGTATTTCATTTACATTTACGCACTGCCTAATTAATAATAAACAGTACATACCGATAGCTATCGGTAGTGCGGATGGGCTGAACATAGTGCATGATACACGTTAGATAATTAACATAAACTTTTCTATGCTATACTCAATGACAGGCTACGGCCGCAGCGAACAAACGATTGGCGATAAGACTTTTTTGGTGGAAGTACGCTCTTTAAACGGTAAACAATTTGACTTGCGTATGCAATTACCTGCGTTACTTAAGCCATTTGAGTTTGAAATTAGAAGCATACTAAACGAAGGGCTTGAGCGTGGCAGTGTAGAGTGTTTTATAAATATTAAACAGAATGGCGCAGCTAAACCTGTAAGTATTAATACCGATTTGCTGAAAGCCTACTATACCTCTGTAACGCAGGTTGCGGCTGAATTGCAGGCCGATACACACCAATTATTGTCGGCTATTTTACGCTTGCCAGAAGTGGTGGTAAACTCAACCGAAGTACTGAATGATGATGACTGGAAAGCTTTCCAAAAAATACTAAAGGATGCAATTGAAGATTTGAATGCGCATCGCTTAGATGAAGGTAAATCACTTGAGGCTGACTTGTTGTTACGCGTTGCAAATATTGAGGTACAAAGTGCTGCTATTGTGGTACTTGAACCAAATAGACGACAAAAAACAAGAGATAATTTAGTGAAATTGTTAGAAGAAAAAGTAGGGAAAGAGAATTACGACACCAACCGTTTAGAGCAAGAACTGATTTATTATATTGAGAAAATTGACATAAGTGAAGAGCAAGTAAGATTGAAAAATCACATTGCGTACTTTAAAACCATTTTGGCTGATAAAGAGAAAAGTAAGGGTAAAAAATTGTCTTTTATACTGCAAGAATTTGGCAGAGAAATTAATACTACAGGTAGTAAAGCCTACGATGCTGAAATTCAAAAATGCGTGGTATTGATGAAAGATGAAATGGAAAAAGCGAAAGAGCAAGTGTTGAATGTATTGTAAGATAATGTTTGCATAAAGCAGATACACTTGTACACAACGGGTTTAAATTGCTGCATAATTAAATTATTTTACTGCATAGTTTACTATACTTTCTGCACAGCAGAAATAAACTATTGCACAATAAAAATAAAAGTCTGCATAGCAGAAATAAATTGCTGCAAACTTTCTGAAATAGGCCTTTTGGTCAATTTGTTGGGTTTAAAAATTGCAATTATCTCCGAAATCGCTTATTGGGTATTCTTTTGTGGTGGTAGATGGCAGTAATAACAACCATTTTAGCATCTTCTTCTATAATATAGATGATAGCGAATGGATATTTTTTGAGTGATAATTCTCTGAAGTTTTTATAAGGATTACGCCAGCGTTTTGGATGTTGATAAATAAGATTGATTGTATTATCTATTGCAGCAACAAAATTTAATGCTGCGGTTTCACTTCTTTCAAGATACCATAAGAGAGATTCTTCATAATCTACTTGAGCCGCAGGTGTTAAAACATAAGAGTAGCTCATTTCTTAGCTGCAGTTTTTATGAGTGACAAGATTCTTTGCTTGCTCTCATCTGCACTTATTACATTCATTTTATCAGCTTCGTATTTAGCTAAACGATTATCCAAATCAGCTCGTATTTCATCAGAATAAATTAAGGCTTTTTCCTCAACATCTACTTCCATAATAGCATAAATTGCCTTAATCTTTTTGTCATCGGCAACCTCTAGATAGTTGTGAAGTTTTTGTCTTATAATCGAAGTCGTCATTGTGTTTACTGTTTAAAACAAATTTACTAAAATACTAGCTTATATCTAATCTTGATTTACTAACGTTTAAAGTGATTAACTCATACTTATCTTTGAATGAAAATTACAGCTTTGAAATCTTGTTCGCTTTTTATCATCCTTTGTTTATTGTTTACAGCTTGCAATACGCTTGATGTATTTGAAAAATCAATGTCTTTCGATAAACACGAATGGAAATCTACTGATAAGCCTTCGTTTGATTTTACCATTGCAGATACCAATGCTTTATATAATATTTACGTGGTGGTAAGGCACGATGATGCGTATCATTACAACAATTTGTGGCTAAATATTATTACACAAGCACCTGCTAGTAAGCCTGAAACACAACAAATAGAATTAACCCTAGCCAATAATGCCAAGGGATGGCTTGGTACAGGTATGGATGATGTATTTGACCACCGCATACGTATTACAGGTGCGCCTATTAAACTCAAAAAAGGGAATTACCATTTTACGCTTCAGCATACTATGCGTGAAGACCCTTTGCCTTATGTGCTTAGCGCTGGTATTCGTGTAGAAAAAGTGCAGCCATGAGTGTATTTTCTGCAAAAAAGAAATTAGTATTTGCCACAGTTGTTTACTGGGTGTTGCTTACATATATCATTACCGCTTTGGTGTGGTGGTTTATTGCGTTGCAAAATCAAAATACGTTGATGGCCAATATGCGCTTGGCAGAAATTAATAAAGATGATCCGGCCTATTTGCAAAAAGCAGCTGTTATTGAAGATAGTAAAGCACGCAAAACAGCACAATACATTGGTGAAGGCGCTACTTTTTTTGCATTAATACTTTTAGGTGCTGTGTTTGTTTTTAATGCTGTGCGCAAGCAAATAAAACTATCGCAACAGCAGCAAAACTTTATGATGGCTATTACGCATGAACTGAAAACGCCGATAGCGGTTACCAAGCTTAATTTAGAAACTCTACAGCGACGACAATTGCAAGAAGATACACATCAAAAACTTATAAAAAACACACTACAAGAAACTAACCGACTAAATAGTTTGTGTAACAATATTTTATTGGCATCACAGCTAGAAGCAGGCTTAAATACAACTTCACAGCAAGATATTAACTTGAGTGAATTGGTAGAAAGCTCGGTTAAAGATTTTGCTATACGTTTTACAGATAGACAAATTATAGGTAACATTGATGAAGCTATCTACATTAATGGTGAAGAGATTTTGATAGAAATGTTGGTGAATAATTTAATTGAAAATGCCTTGAAATATTCACCTAAAACTGGTGCTGTAACTATAAGTATTAAAGAAAATACCGATGCTGTATTACTACAAGTAAGTGATGAAGGCATTGGCATTGCAGATGTAGATAAGAAACGCATTTTTGAGAAATTTTATAGAGCTGGCGACGAAAATGTGCGTACCACTAAAGGCACAGGTTTGGGTTTGTATTTGTGTAAAAAAATTATGCAAGGTCACCGTGGTACTATTTCAGTTACCAATAACCAGCCACAAGGTAGTATTTTTACCGCATCCTTTAATGTGTAATTATGAGCGAAAAAAGAGCAAGTATTTTATTGGTAGATGATGAAGAAAATTTGCATGAAGCCTTAAAACTAAACCTAGAAATGGAAGGCTATGAGGTGACTAGTGCTTACGATGGTACACAGGCCTTAAAAGCCATAGCCAATGAATATTTCGACTTAATAATATTAGATGTAATGCTACCAAACATAGATGGCATAGGCGTTGCAGAAACGGTGCGTGTGAATAATTTAGATACACCCATTTTAATGTTAAGTGCTAAAAGTACAAGTGCAGATAGAATACTTGGGTTAAAAAAAGGTGCGGATGACTATTTAACCAAGCCTTTTAACTTAGAAGAACTGCTGCTACGAGTTGAGAAATTAATAGTAAAAAACAAGAAAATTAATGTTAAAGAAACGGTTGGCGATACGTATTCTTTTGGTAATAATACGGTAGATTTTAAGGCGCAAGATGCCATTACTTACGATGGAAAAACCATTGAATTAAGTAAGAAAGAAGCGATGCTACTAAAGCTATTAATTGAAAACAAAGGCGAAGTAACTACTCGTGAAAAAATACTGCAAGTAGTTTGGGGGTACAATGTGTACCCAACTACAAGAACCATCGACAACTTTATACTCAACTTTAGAAAGTATTTTGAAGAAGATAGTCGCAACCCAAAATACTTCCATTCTATTCGTGGTGTTGGTTACAAATACACAGATTAACTGCCTATAACCTGTTCTAATTGCTCAAATATTTTTGCTTTGGAAATGCTGTTATTGTAAGCATACAATACTTCATTGCATTGATTAATGAGTTGTTGTAATTGACCTTGCTTCGTGGAGCTGCTAGTGCCATTTAAAAAACTATCAGCTAAAGATTTTGCTGCCTGAAAATATTGTTTATCGTCTTCTATTAGTAGCAATTCGTTCAGTAATTCTGCATCAGTTTTAGCTGCAATCATTACTGTTTCAGTGATTGTAACAATAGCTTCTGGCATGGTTTCTGGTGCTTTTTTTCTAAAAAAACTTAGCCACAAAATAATGCCTGCCACCACAGCAATGCATGGTACTATCCAAATGTATTTGCCATTACCTACTTCTGTAGATATTTTGGCAACTTCTATTTTTTCTGCCTGTGGCAATACGTTAATGCGAATGCTATCTGTACTTGTGGTAGCGTATACTTTTTTGTCTGCATCAAAGTAGATAAAGCTAATGGGCGGTATTACAAGCTTACCTGCCTGCTTGCAAATAAAAGGCACAGTAAACACCTTTTTACCCGAAACTGGAAAGCTGAATTTGTCAAGAGATTCAGTACTTTCTACATCAAAATGGTCTACATTTTTCGGCCAGCTAATAGTAGGGCAAATGAGGTTTTGAAAGTTGCCAATGCCATCAACCCTTATTTCCAAACTATTATTATCATTAGCGGTATCAGTGGTTTTAAGCACTTTAGCACTAATCATAAATGTCCCAATACTATTGGCGAATTTCACTGCTACTTTGCTAGTTGGTAAGCTATTAGCATGAATTATAGTTGCAGCATTGCTAATGGTTGCTGTGTGCGTTATCGATGGTCTATTTTGTGTAATTTCGTCAACCGTTTTGTAAAAAGAAATCGTGTTGTCAAGCGTAGCAGCACCAAGTGTAATATCGCCTTCTTGCAATGGTATTAGTTGCACGCGTCTAATAATGTAACTTTTAAAAACTTTGCCACCAATTACTTCTCTCTCAGCTTCAATATCAGTTGTGGTCATTTCAATAACGCTACAACCTCTAAAATCAGGCTGTTTCAGTAATTTCGATTCTGATTGAAGTCTTGTGTACAGCTTGTAAGTCACTAATATTGGCTCGCCCACAAAGCATTGTTCTTTGCTTACGTTTACCTTAATAAATAAGTTCTTATCTATAGCAGAAGGAATGTCTTTCTCGCTCTTAAGCAAATAAGGTATATCGGTGGTATTATCTTGCGCATACACACCACCAGATAATTGCACACCAGATTGTGCCATTGCTACAACGGCAAGTAGGCTACAACAAAATGCGAATAAGAATTTAACGTACTGCTGTTTCATAGCTATAAACAAATGTAATAGCATATTACAAACAGAACGTTAACGAATAGATAATATATGTGCGTAGCGTATTATTTTACTTGTAATATTCTAGCTTCTGTTAAATCACTCATTTATACATATTGCTACAGTATAGCGATAATGTGCGATTTAAATACATTTTATTTATTTTGCAAGTATTGGGGGTGTTTAGTTGTACTGTAAATGTCTAAATACAGTTAATTGTTTAACAATATGAAAAAAAATACCTCTCATTTCTGCTGAAAGGTATTTTAAATATTATGTTTTATATGTTAATTTCTAATAGGTCTGCCGCTTTTAAGTACACTTTGTATACGTTCAAGTGTTTTACGTTCACCACAAAGCGATAAGAAGGTTTCACGTTCAAGATCTAGCAAGTACTGTTCGCTCACCAAAGTCATTTCGCTTAAATCACCACCACACATTACGTAGGCAAGTTTGCGAGCAATTAATGCATCGTGTTCAGTGGCATAACCACCACGTTGCATACCATTAATGCCTGCCATAAACGCACCTAAACCTAAACGGCCAAGTACCTTAATATCAGTGCGTTGTGTAGGCATTTTGTAGCCTTCTTCATATAATTCTAGCACACTTCTTTTTGCTTCAGCAATTCTGCGATTGCTATTCATTACCAATTCGTCGTGGCCTTTGCGTAAAATGCCCATATCGAAAGCTTCATGTGCAGAAGTAGCCACTTTGGCTGTTGCAATATCGAAGAAACGTTTTTTTAGTGTGTTGGTATCAGGCTCGTCTTCATGCAATTCATCCGAGGCACGTAGCACAAACTCTTTAGTACCGCCACCACCAGGAATTAAACCTACGCCCAATTCTACCAAACCAATATATGTTTCTGCGGCAGCGCACACTTTATCTGCATGTAAGTTCATTTCGCAACCACCACCAAGTGCAAGGCCATGCGGTGCTGTAACCACAGGCACAGACGAATAACGCACGCGCATCATGGTATTTTGAAACTGACGAACAGCAAAATCAAGCTCATCATATTCTTGCTCAATCGCATACATGAAAATCATGCCCACATTGGCGCCAGCACTAAAGTTGGGACCATCATTTGCAATTACTAAGCCTTTAAATTTATCCTCAGCAATGGCAATAGATTTTTGAATGCCATCTAATACTTCGCCGCCAATGCTGTTCATTTTGGTACTCCATTCAAGGCCTAAAACATCGTTGCCTATGTCATAGAGTTTACAAGCACTGCTTTTCCAAACAAGTTTGTCGCTATTGTTTTTTAATACTAAAAATGCATCTCCCCCAGGTATTGCTAGGTAAGTTTTGGTAGGGACATCGAAGTACAAACGTTTGCCATTTTCTACTTTGTAAAAAGATGTAGCACCTGTTGCCAACATCTCATCTACCCAAGCAGCTACTTTAACGCCATTGGCTTTCATCGTTTCAACGGTTTTGGCTACGCCCAAAACATCCCAAGATTCGAATGCACCTATTTCCCAGCCAAAGCCAGCCATCATAGCATCATCAATGCGGTACAATTCATCGCTTATTTCTGGTATGCGGTGAGAAATGTAAGAGAACAAGGAGTGATGAAATTGGCGGTAAAAGTCACCAGCTTTATCTGTACCAGCAGCTGCTATTTTCAAGCGTTGCTGTAAATTTTCTACAGGTTTAGCTGCTTCAAGTGTGGCAAATTTGGGTTTTGTTCTAGCTTGATATTGTAGCGTTGCTAAATTCAAAACATGAATATCTTTTTTCCCCCCTTCAGGGGTTGGGGGCATTTTCTTGAAAAAGCCTTGGCCAGTTTTATCGCCTAACCAGTTACTAGCCAAAACACTATCAAGCCAAGATGGAATAGTAAAAATGGCTTTTGCTTCATCATCAGGGCAGTTATCGGCCACGCCTTTTGCCACTTTTACCAAAGTGTCAATACCTACCACATCGGCTGTACGAAATGTTGCAGACTTAGGACGACCAATGATTGGGCCAGTTAAGGCATCAATATCATCTATAGAAAGCCCCAAGCTATCCATAATGTGAAAAATGCTCATGATGCTAAATACGCCAATACGATTGGCAATAAATGCAGGTGTGTCTTTACAAAGTACAGTTGTTTTACCCAAGTACAAATCACCATAGTGCATTAGAAAATCAACTACAGTAGGGTCAGTATCAGGTGTAGGAATAACTTCTAATAGCTTTAAATAGCGTGGCGGATTGAAAAAGTGTGAACCACAGAAATTCTTTTTAAAATCGTCGCTTCTACCTTGGCTTAGTAAGTGAATAGGAATGCCAGACGTATTAGAAGTAACCAAAGTACCGGGCTTGCGGAATTTTTCCACTTTTTCGTAAATAAGGTGTTTAATATCTAAACGTTCTACCACTACTTCAATAATCCAATCAACGGTAGCAATGTCTTTAAGGTTATCATCAAAGTTGCCAGTGGTAACTTTTTTAACCACGTCTTTTGTAAACACAGGGCTAGGATTGCTTTTGATAGCTGCTGCAAGTGCATCATTAACGATTTTATTGGCATCGTACTTTTTTTGCTCCCCTTCAGGGGCTAGGGGCGTTGCAATATCAAGCAATAATACTTGTACACCTATGCCTGCAAAATGGCAAGCAATACGGCTACCCATTACACCACTACCAAGAACAGCTACTTTTTTAATAGAACGTTTCATATAGCAAGAGATTAATTTAGTTTAGAAGTATCAAAGCTAAAATAAAAAATAGTTAGCTATGCAACTATTTTTAAAAGTAGTTGCTTTTTTTTAATTAGCATAAAAAAAGCCATCAACGTTTTGTTAATGGCTTTCAAAAAGAATTATTTGTTTTTAGCTAACACCTGCACCTGCATTTATTTCACTCTCAGGGTTTACAAAATGCAATTTGCCATGATTGTCTTCGGCCATTAAAATCATACCGTTGCTTTCTATGCCACGCATTTTTCTTGGTGCAAGATTTACTACCACGGTAACTTGTTTGCCCACCACTTCTTCTGGTTTAAAATGTAAGGCAATACCAGAAACGATAGTTCTAGTTTCAAAACCTAAATCAACTGAAAGCTTTAATAATTTATCAGCTTTTTCAACCTTTTCAGCACTTACAATAGTGCCTACTCGCAAGTCAATTTTAGCAAAATCATCAAATACTATTTCTGGTTTCAAGTTGCTTGTTACTGGTTGTATTTCTTCCACTTTTGTTTCAGTAGTTGGTTGTTGGCTATTCACAATGGCTGCTTTTGCTTTTAATTTTTCTAATTGTGCTTCTATCTCTTCATTCTCTATTTTCCTAAACAATAACTGCGGCTCACGTAGACTGTAACCAACTTTTAGCAAGTTAATGTTACCTGCATTTTCCCATTCAAGCATTCTATCTACCACTTTCATCATGTGGCACAATTTCTTGGCAGTAAATGGTAAAAATGGATGAATCAAAATAGCTAAGTTGGCTGTTAATTGCAAGCATAAATGCATACAATTATCAATCTGCTGTTGATCAGGAATTAGCGGTAAGCTGCCGTCTTTTGGTACTTTTTTCCAAGGTTCTTTTTCTTGTAAATATTTGTTGCCTTTTCTTGCCAAATCAATCACTTCAAACAAGGCATCTCTAAATTTATAACCTTCTAATAAAGCTTCAATTTTTGCAGTAGCAGTTTTTATATCTACAATTAATTGCTTGTCTTTATCGTCAATAATATCATTGTGAAACACAGGTACTTTGCCTTTGCAAAGCTTGTGCATTAGTACAAACGTTCTATTTACAAAGTTGCCAAAAATGCTTACTAATTCGCTGTTATTCGCATCTTGAAAACCTTTCCATGTAAACTCACTATCCTTACTTTCTGGGGCAATTTGGGTTAAATAATAGCGCAATACATCAGCCATGCTTTCGCCACCATTGTCTGGTTTCACCCAATCGTTAATGTAATCATCCATCTCAATGCTCCAACCACGACTTGTACTCATTTTATCGCCTTCTAAGTTCATAAACTCATTGGCAGGCACATTAGTTGGTAAAATATTGCCATGCAGTTTCAGCATTACCGGAAAAATAATACAATGGAAAACAATATTATCCTTACCAATAAAATGCACCAATTTGGTGTCTTTGTCGTTCCAATAAGGTGCCCAATCTTTGTCGTTATCTTTTGCCCATTGTTTGGTAGCGCTGATGTAACCAATTGGCGCATCAAACCATACGTATAACACTTTGCCATCAGCACCTTGCACAGGCACTTTTATGCCCCAATCCAAATCTCTCGTTACGGCTCTTGCTTGCAAGCCACCGTCAATCCAGCTTTTACATTGGCCCACCACACTAGCTCTCCAATCATTTTTATGTTCTTCTAAAATCCATTGGCGTAAAAAAGACTCGTGACGGTCTAACGGTAAATACCAATGTTTGGTCGCCTTTTTTATCGGTTGATTACCACTCAAAGTACTTACAGGATTTATCAATTGATCTGGACTAAGCGCTGATCCACATTTTTCACATTGATCGCCAAATGCATTAGGATTAGCACATACAGGGCAAGTACCTTTTATATATCTATCGGCCAAGAAAGTATTAGTTGCTTCGTCGTAATACTGTTCACTTTCCTTTATTTCAAGGTCGTTATTATCATTCAATACCTTAAAAAACTCCTGCGCCGTTTCGTGGTGCAAAGGGTCTGATGTGCGGTGATAAATATCAAATTGAATACCCAAATCTTTAAAATTCTGTTCAATTATTGGGTGATATTTATCTATAATAGCTTGTGCTGTTGTGCCTTCCTTCATAGCCTGAATTGGTATTGCTGTACCATGTTCATCGCTGCCGCACACAAAAACGACATCACGTTTTTGCGCTTTTAAGTAGCGAACATAAATATCCGCAGGTAAATAGGCACCTGCCAGGTGGCCAATATGTTTTAAACCATTGGCATAAGGCAAAGCCGCTGTAATCAAGTATCTTTTTGGTGTATTGCCCCCAACCCCTAAAGGGGAGTTATTGTCAATTGTAATATCCATTTTAGTATTGCCTCTTTTAGTTCTTGTATTAAACTTTCGTTCCGCCTTAGGCGGACAAATTGTACGGTTTGTTCGCTATCCGGCCAAACGAAGAGCGCAAAGTTAAGCATTTGCAAGTAGAGGACATTTACGCATTTAAAACATAATAAAGCTTCTTTTTAAGTAAATCTTTATCTCAAGCAGTCGCTTTATAAGTAAATTAATTCGTGTAATTCGAGTAATTTAATTTAATTCGTGAAATACCTTTTACATGAACCGCAAGCATTTTCTCTCAACCATTTTGCCAGCATCTATTGCAGCTAATGCAATGGCGCAAAACAAGCCACATAAAAACCACAAATTTCATCCCGATAGCTATCGGGACAAAAATTCCAAATTAATAGTTCCACCATACCTAAAACCTGGTGATACCATTGGCATTACAAGCCCTGCTGGATACATTACGTTAAAAGATATTGAGCCTGCAGTTGCACAAATTAAAAGTTGGGGTTTTGAAGTGAAAATTGGTACTACCATTGGCAAAAGAGATTTTACGTA
>JAAFHG010000341.1 GCA_013297585.1 Chitinophagales bacterium | reverse complement strand
TGTTGGCCGAAGGCACAACAAAGGCTGAGTTAGATGCCAACTAGGGCGAAAAAATGTGGTTACTTCACCGTTACCTCGCCGTTGTTGTGTCTCTGACCAACAACATTACTTTTTTTTCTTTGTTGGCCCAAGGCACAACAAAGGCTGAGTTAGATGCCAACTAAGGCGAAATGAAGTTTAATACTGAAAGAAATTCAATTGTTTGCAGTTCTAGATATAACGGTAACAGTGGAATGCTTTATTTTATTGTAAATATCAATTACACAAATGGATTGGTATTGAATAAACTTGAATTAAGTGATGATGTAATAGAATTTGATATAAGCAAAGATGGCAAAGAAGTAATTTGCTCAAATGGTCAAATAATTGATTCATTCACTGGCGTTACATTGCATCAAATTTAAATCCCCCTCACACATTACTTTTACCATATGAAACGCCTATTCTTTTGTAGCATACTATTGTGGTCTATCAGTGTATCGGCACAAATCAATACTGATAATATTGTAACGCCCTGCATTAAAACGGTAAAACTATTTCAGCAAAATAACCAAGAAAGTCTGCCTATTATCAACCTTAATTCTACCGATTTGCTGGAGCTGCATTTTGATGATATGGATGGCTTTGTAAAAAACTATTTTTACACATTTACCTTGTGCAACGCCAATTGGCAACCCGCTGACTTGAGCAGTTTTGATTACTTAAAAGGTTATCAACAGCAGCGCCTTACTCAATACAGACCATCATCTATTGCGCAAACCAAGTATGTACATTACCAAGCTATTTTGCCCGATAGAAATTGTACACCCACCAAAAGTGGTAACTATTTACTAAAAGTATTTTTAAATGGCGATACCACAAAGCTTGCTTTTACCAAACGTTTGTATGTGCTTGATAGTCGTGCTAATGTAGGTGGGCGAATCATGGTACCTTTTGATAATCAACTAGATAGAACGCACCAAAAGGTACAATTTAGTGTAGATGTTACAAGGCTAAATGCACAAAACCCCATGCAGCAAATAACCACTTGTGTAATGCAAAATAATCGTACTGACAATATGCATTATAATGTGCCTATTGCTTTTTTGCGGGGCAACTTGCTAGAATACGATGGTGAACGTGGCGGTATTTTTGAAGCAGGTAAAGAATACCGTTGGGTAGATTTGAGAAGTTTTCGTTTTGAAAGCGAACGTATTGCTAGCATCGATAAAAATTCGCAACCCAATAATATCATTGTAAAACCTGATGGTCCTAGAGTAGCGCAGCGCTACTTGTATTACAAAGATTATAACGGCTGGATGACTATTTCAACCACCGAAAACGTGAACAATTGGTGGCAAACAGATTATGCCAATGTTACCTTCACGTTTGTACCTGAAGGCAACCAACCTTATGCTGGTAAAGACATTTACTTAATGGGCGAACTCACAGACAATAAACTCAACAGCAATAGCTTGCTAGAATACAATGCAGCCAAAGGTGTGTACGAAAAAACGCTGTATCTAAAGCAGGGCTACTACGATTATACCTATGTATCTAAAGACAAAGCCAACAAAAAAGCCGAAGCCACCGTTACAGAAGGCAATTATTGGGAAACAGAAAACGACTACACCATATTTGTATACTACCGCAGCTACAGCGAGCGCCACGATGAACTAGTAGGCATTGCCACAGTTAATTCTAGAACGGGTAGAGTTGGGTATTAGTTTTTCTCACCACATAGGCACAAAGGCACAATAGAAATTGAGGTATTGACATTGATGTTTAAGAGCATTGCCCTTTTGAGAACTATGTGGCTATCTGTCGATAGTTTTAATTCAAAAATCATAAGACTGGGTATTAGTTTTTCTAACCACATAGGCACAAAGGCACAATAGAAATTGAGGTATTGACATAGTTGTTTAATAGTTGTGCATTTCTTAAGACCTATGTGTCTATCTGTCTATGTGGTGAAAGATAAAATCAATTACTTTCGTTGCAAATAATAGCTTTAGTATGAAGGTGAATACAATGGCAGAAATGATGGCTTCTGGACAAACACCAGATGTATTATTTTGGGTAGGCTGTGCTGGTAGTTTTGACCAAAGAGCCCAAAAAATAACCAAGGCATTTGCCACCATTTTAAATAAAGTAGGTATTAATTATGCCATTTTGGGTAAAGAAGAAGCTTGTACTGGCGACCCTGCAAGGCGCGCTGGTAATGAGTTTTTGTTTCAGATGATGGCTTACCAAAACATACAAGTATTGAATGGCTATGGCATCAAAAAAATAGTGACCACTTGCCCGCATTGTTTTAATACACTTAAAAACGAGTATCCTGAATTAGGTGGTAATTACGAAGTGATTCACCATACTACTTTTTTACAACAATTGATTAATGAAGGCAAAGTAGTACTACAAGGTGGCGGTACATTTAAGGGTAAAAAAATATCGTACCACGATAGCTGCTACCTAGGCCGTGCCAATGATATATACGAAGCACCAAGACAAGTGTTAGAAGCTTTAGACGCTGAATTGATAGAGATGAAACGCTGCCGTACCAATGGTTTGTGCTGTGGTGCTGGTGGTGCACAAATGTTTAAAGAAGACGAACCGGGCGATAAAAGAATTAATATAGAACGTGCAGATGAAGCCTTGGCAACAGGTGCAAGCATTATTGCTGCTGCCTGCCCTTTTTGCAATACCATGATGAGTGATGGTGTTAAAAACCGTGAAAAAGAAAACGAAGTGGTAGTAATGGATATTGCAGAATTAATAGCTGAAAGTTTGGCTTAGTTTCTTTTTCACCACATAGGCACATAGACACAATAGATTATTTTTCTTGATTCAGTATTTTCTAAAATTCAACAGATGAAACAATCCATCAACTGGAAGAAATTGGCAACTTGGTTTGTAATACTATTGCCTGTTTTATTATTGATAGACATTGGTTTTGATGCCTTAAAAGGTCCCATAAAATGGGACGAAATTTGGGCTATGAAAAACTTGTTCTTCAAAGTAGCAGCGGCTTTAGTTGGTGCTTATTTCATTAGTACGTTTAATAGCGAACCAAAGAAAGACGATGGTCGATAGACCACAGACCATCTACTATTGACTGTTGACTATCGACTGTCGACCGTGGACCATTGACTACTCACTTTTCACATTTCACTACTATGAACTTAGACTTTCTACAATATTTACCAGCAGATTTTCACGATAATTCAAGAGTTTGGATTTATCAAAGCAGCCGTATATTTAGTATGAATGAAGCTTTTGAAATAGAACCCATGCTTAACAATTTTGTTACCGATTGGAAAACACATGGCACACCTGTAAAAGGTTTTGCTAATGTATTTTTTGGTCAGTTTATAGTAATTATGGCCGATGAAACTGCCGCAGGTGTAAGTGGCTGTAGTACCGATAGCAGCGTACGATTAATAAAAGATATAGAACAGCGTTTTAAGGTGGATATGTTTAACCGACAAACCCTAGCATTTGTGCTGAAAGACAAGGTTGAATTATTGCCCTTGGCACATTTGAATCATGCCATTACCAATGGGTTTATCAAACCAGAGACCTTGTATTTTAACAACCTTGTAGCTACTAAACAAGAGCTCGAAACCAAATGGATTGCGCCAGCGAATAACAGTTGGTTAGCCAGCAAATTTGCAATAGCCACACAAGCGTAAACCATGAAATACAAAGCATTAACACCCATGTTGTGGACAGCTGAATTACAAGCTACCATTGAATTTTATACATCTGTTCTAGGCTTTCAGTTAGATGAACTGAACCAAGAATGGGGCTGGTGTAGTTTGAGTAAAGATGCAGCAAGCATTATGTTTACCACACCTAATGCACACACGCCTTTTGATGGCTCGAAACTCACAGGTTCGCTGTATATAAACATTGAAGAAGTGGATACGCTATGGGCGAAACTGCAAAACAAAGCCACTATTTTTTACCCCATAGAAAACTTTGAGCATGGCATGAGAGAATTTGCCATACTGGATAATAATGGCTACGTGCTTCAGTTTGGTAAAGAGCTAGATGAGGAAGAATAGTTAAAATCTTCGCTTCAAACAAAGCCCAATACAATTACATAATGATGCAGTGTGCGACGCAACAAAAGCATCATAGTAGTACAACTGCTTGTGACATAAAAAACTTACGCTTTCTTTTTCAATTTATCTAAAGCTGCTTCACGTTGCTTATCAGTAATGGCGCTTTTTTTAATAATTTTACTGAGTTGGTAACTAATACCTAAACGATAATTGCGTGTAGTGGTGCTGCTGTAATTTTCTATATTAAAATTGCTGCCGGTGGTGAAAGTGGTGTATTGCTGCGTGGTAAATGGATCGAAAATATTGAA
>JAAFHG010000645.1 GCA_013297585.1 Chitinophagales bacterium | reverse complement strand
CATTATTGCTTTCTAGTGGGCTTATCATCAGTTGTACCCAGTCTTCTGGGTAAATGGTATCAGCATCGGCATTTAAAATGTACTGGCCTTTTGCAGCCATTAAGCCAGCCGTTCTGGCTGCTGTAATACCCTTTTTTAGTTCATTTACACATGTAACGCCACTATCAGTTACAAGCTGTTCGGTAGCATCTTTAGAGTTATTGTTTACCACTATTATTTCTACTGAATAATGGGTTTTATTGCTACTAAGCGATAGTAATGTTTGTAAAATATTGGCTGCTTCGTTATAGGCTGGTATTACAATAGATACTTGTGGTATACCTTTTAATAACTTGGTATAGTTGGTTTTAATAGTAGCTATTTTATCTGTAGTAGATAAGCTACTTTGCCAGCAAGATAATATGTACTTTGGTATAGGAATTGGCCGCATAATTAGCAGGTTTATAGTACAAACATGTATACTACAAATTTGCACATTTTTATAATGCCAAATAATTATTTTTTTACCCTATTTATTTGTAAAAAATATTTTGCCGCAACAGGTACAGTGCTAACTATTTATTTGTAATAGCACTTAACTAATAATTACTATTACTTGGTATTTACTTTTAAATAGTTATTGCTTAAAATTATATACAATATGCTTGGCTGTATACAAATGCTACAAAAATGGGTTATTAATACATAATTTACCTATTAGCTGCTTACAATAAATAACTAAATTTTATAGTAATAAATATTTGATGTTGTAATGTATTTAATTATATTGCAGCGAATACTTATTGGTACTTGCTGTAAGTGAGATTAGCGAAGCTGTATAAACGCCAACTATGTTAACTATAAACTGTACATATTGCAACTATAAAGGCAAAGAAATGATACTATTGCAAAGCCCCAAAAATGTGCCATTGAATATTGTATTTAGGCATTTGCAATTTGTAGTTTATAGCAATACATTAAAAGGGTGGTACATGCCAAAAGATAAGGTGTTACTACAGCAACTAATACACGCTACAGCGGCTATAGCTACCGTAAATATTGCCAATTTAATGCTTACAACCAAGGCAATATCTATTGAAATTAGTAACAAAATGGCTGTTGTGCAACACCAAAGGTTAAGTACAGATAATATTGCACAGCTCGAATTGTTTTTACAAGCACTTTTGCTAAAAGGGTATAGTGCATCTACCATTAGAACTTATAAGAATGAGTTTTGTGTGTATTTACAAACCCTAAAAGAAGTACCCGCCTATAGCCTAACCACACAAAGAGTAAAAGACTACTTACAATACTGCCATACCGCACTAAACCTTACCGAAAGTACCATACATAGTAGAATGAATGCCCTAAAGTTTTACTATGAACAAGTACAAAAAAAAGAAAAATTTTTTTGGGAAATACCAAGGCCAAAAAAGCGAATAATACTTCCCAAAGTAATAAGTGAAGAAAAAATATTGAAAGGATTACTGAGTATAGAAAATTTAAAACACAGGGCTTTACTATTTACAGCTTATAGTGCTGGGCTAAGGGTAAGCGAAGTGGTGAGCCTAAAGGTTACAGATATAGATAGTGATAGAATGCAAATACGGGTAGAAAATGCCAAAGGCAAAAAAGATCGAATGGTAACTCTGGCAAAAGCCACTTTGCAAATTTTAAGAGATTATTTTATTGAGTATAAGCCTACGCATTATTTGTTTGAAGGTAAACATCAACAGGAACACCTAGCCACAAGAACGGCGCAGAAAATATTTCAACAGGCTTACAAAAGCATGCAACTGCCAGCAAGCATTAGTTTTCATAGTTTAAGGCATAGCTATGCCACCCATTTATTAGAAAACGGCACCGATATAAAATTCATACAAGAACTCTTAGGGCATAATGATATAAAAACCACTTTACGCTATACCCACGTAAGTAAGAAAGAACTGGGTAAAATAGAGAGTCCGTTGGACAAGATTATGAGGCAACTTTCGGAATGACGTAAATTGTATTTCCGTCTTTTTTTATAATGTACGCATTTTGTATTGTTGCAGTATTTGCAAGGGTTTTAGAAAATAATAAATAATTTGGGGGGCAAAAAAAGGACGCCTATTTTTGAGTTGGTGGCAACTTTGCCAAACGGTTTATCAATCATTGGGCAGACAGACAAAAAGCAGTAAAATAATTTCATAGAAAGACTTGAGTAAAGCCCACATCAACTGTGTAGACAAATGTTGCTTTTGA
>JAAFHG010000565.1 GCA_013297585.1 Chitinophagales bacterium | reverse complement strand
GTTTATAAGGCAAATGGCACAACAAACGCAAGCTTACGCTACCGTAGTAAAAAATGCAGCAACAGCAGTTGCCCAACAAGTAAGCTACCCTACAAGCAATTCATTGGCCGACCAATTAAAAATTGTAGCAAGATTGATAAAAGGTGGTCTAAAAACTAGGGTGTATATGGTAAACTATGGTGGTTTTGATACACACGCTACGCAAGTAAATGCCTCAGACACTACCATAGGTACACATGCTAACTTGCTAAAAAATGTAAGTGATGCTATTAAAACTTTTCAAGACGATTTACAATTTTTAGGTATTGAAGACCGTGTAGTAGGTATGACATTCTCTGAATTTGGTAGACGTATGAAAAGCAATGCTAGTGGCGGTACCGATCATGGTGCGGCTGCACCATGCTTTGTTTTTGGCAAAAATGTTTTAGGCGGTGTTTTGGGCGATACACCTAATATACCTAGCAATGTTACAGTCGCCGATAATTTGCCATTTCAATACGATTTTAGAAGTATTTATGGTACACTATTATCAAACTGGTTGTGTGTAAATGATAATGACCTAAATCAATTGTTGCTTAAGAATTTTCAACAATTACCATTAGTAAATACTGCTAGCTGCAACAAAGTAAACCCCAACATAAGTGGCTTCGATTTAATTACCAATTATCCAAATCCATTTACAAGTAGCACCAATATTGCTTATACCACTGCGGGTGGTCATACTTTAGTGCAAATAATAGACACTACTGGCAGAGTAATTGCAAATCTGTTAGATAAAGAAATACCTACTGCTGGCACTTATACTGTAACATTTAATAGCGGCTCGTTACCAGTAGGTGTATATTATGCAAGGCTGCAAAACATGGCTGTACAGCAAGTGAGAACCATGCTAAAAGTGCGATAGTTTATTTGTCTCGCAGATGACGCAAATACGCACCGAGTGTTTCAGGCATTTGTGTGTGTGTGGTTGTTTAAACGTTGCGCTTGTAAAATGCTATGCGAAGTCTCTGACTTCGTATGCTTTTATGTAACGAGTTTACAACTCGCAAGAACATAGTGAATGAGGCTGGCTCATAAATAAATGAACGCTTTCAGATTCGCTTAAACGACCTCGGTTTTACAACAGTGATCCGAAGAAATTCTGAAAAAAGTTATTTATAAGGCAGCCTTATAGCAAAATTTATAAAATCTTCCCTATTTTCATTGCCATATTACATGGCAGTAGAAAGAAAAATTTTAGAGCCTGTTTAAGATTATTTGATGGAATAATGCGTAGAAGATTTTTGAGCGAAACAAGGCAAATTTTGCAGCCATAGTTTAACGCCTACGGCGAAAAATTTAACGAAGTTGCAGCCACAAAGCAACACGTATTAACCATTGAAATGATTTTAAACAGGCTCTTAGTTAATCCGCTCACAGAAATTTTAGCATATTCTTCGAGCAATACTTATTTCAAAAAAATGGAAGACAATCAACTCAACTTAGGCATAGGCACAAGGTTACAACATACACAACTTGGGCCGGGCGTTATTATAGGTATTCGCTATGCTACTTACCTTATTTCGTTTATTTATCATGGTGTAAAGGAAATAGATAAAACCGATAGTAACCTAGACGAGATTATCGCAGAAAATGTAACCGTAGAAGTAGAAACTGTATCAGCGGTAGAAACATCTTTACTAAAAATATTACGCCAATGGAGCGATGTTACAGAACTTGTACCACTAGGCGATAAATGGGTAGGTGGCACGATGCTACTACAAGCAGCCGATAAAAATTTAAAGGCGAAAGAAATACCTATTGAAGACTTCTTTCACAAAATAGTAATGCTGCGAGACCGCCTACGTGTGCTGGAGCAAAACATTAATAGCAATAAAAAGCTCAGCGACGAAGAAAAGGTAAATATGCAGCAATACATTACACGCTGCTATGGTAGCCTTACCACCTTTAATGTACTGTTTAAAAGCAAAGAACACTGGTTTGTGGGCGATAAAAGTGGTAGTGAGTAGTTAATCAGTTTCGTTAATTTTTTCAAAAAGGCACGTGACTGCTCACATGCCTTTTTATGCTCGTAGTTATTGTGGTTTTAAAAAGAATAGCTATTATATATCAATTTTTTAATATACAAAACAAAGCTTCATACTGTTCATAAATATTATATATATATGTTTAAAAGAAACTTTTATACATTGCTATTAAATAAAATTTAAGCAATTATGGAAGCAACAACCACACCTTCAACACCGCCAACACAAGAGAGCACCTATAAAAATATAGTGGCTTATTTAGCAGCATCTAAAACCGCATTAACCAATGCAGCCTTGCCCGACATAGCACCTAAGCTAGCTGAAATAGGTTACACAGCTACTGAGATTACTGCCAAACTACAAGACATTGAAACCTTAGAAACACTGAAGGAAGCACAGAAAAAAGAATATGGCGAGCAATACGATGCCACTGCTACTTATAGTGCTACAGAAAATGCCCTACACACAACGTATATTAAAAACCTAACCATTGCAA
>JAAFHG010000042.1 GCA_013297585.1 Chitinophagales bacterium | reverse complement strand
TATTTTACAAATACCTGCCTTTTTATGTAGACAAACAGACTTATTAGTAGCTGCTGCTGAAACAGGTAAAGTAGTAAACGTAAAAAAAGGGCAGTTTTTAAATGGCCCTTCTATGAAGTTTGCAGTAGAAAAAGTTCAAAAAGCAGGTAACAACCAAGTGATGCTTACCGAAAGAGGTAACTTTTTTGGTTATCAAGATTTAGTGGTTGACTACAGAAATATCCCTTGGATGAGTGAACATGGTGTACCTGTAATAATGGATTGTACACACAGTTTGCAACAACCTAATCAAACAAGTGGCGTTACAGGTGGTAATCCTAATCTAATTACAACTATCGCTAAAGCTGCTATTGCTACTGGTGCTGATGGTATATTTATTGAAACACACCCAAACCCTGCTGTAGCTTTAAGTGATGGTGCCAATATGTTGCACCTAAGTAAATTGGAAAATCTATTAGAACAATTGGTGCGAGTAAGAAAAGCTGTTATCTAGTAAAATACATCTTCAATAAATTAAAAAGGACTTTCTGTTGTATGAAAGTCCTTTTTAATTGTATCAACTATATTAAAACGGTATTGCAGGTGATTGTGTCAAGTTTGGATTAGCTTGTTCAGCTGCTTCAATAATACTATAATCTGATAATATTAAAGCTTTACCCCGTTTTACACAAACATCATGTTCAAAGTGAACTGAAGGTAAACCATCTTTTGTTCTAACAGTCCATCCATCGTTATCAGTAAAAACATCTTTAGTACCCATATTAATCATGGGCTCTATAGCAAGTACTAGGTTTTCCTTCAATTTCATACCAGTTCCACGCATACCAAAATTTGGAACATTAGGATCTTCATGTAAATTTTTACCAAGTCCATGACCAACTAATTCTCTCACCACACCATATTTATTTTTCTTTTCGGTATGTTCTTGAATAGCAAAAGCAATATCACCAATACGATTATTGATAATTGCTTTTTCAATGCCTTTGTACAAACTTTCTTTAGTAATATTCACTAGTTTTTTTGCATCTTCACTTGCTTCACCTATAATAAAAGTATAAGCATGATCACCATGCCAGCCATTTAAAATAACCCCCATATCAATAGATACTATATCACCATCTCTTAACACTACATTATTAGGAAAACCATGAACCACTACATCGTTAACACTTGCACAAATATTATGTGGATAGCCTCTATAATTGTAAAATGAAGGAATTGCATTATTGTCCTTTACAAACTCTGCACAAAGCCTATCAATTTGTAATGTAGTTACTCCCGGTTTTAATATTTTAGCTACTTCAGTAAGTGTTTTACTAACCAAGGTTGCAGCCTTCTTCATCAATACAATCTCAGCTTCTGTTTTATAGTAAACCAAATTCTTCGAAAAACTCATTGTTACCCTTGTTAAAATTTGCAAAATCAGTTATATACTTTAGGTTAGTAGTAACTGTATTAAAATAAAAACCTGTTAGGAATACCCAACAGGTTTTAAGCATGTATATAAATAATGTAATCTATATAGTAGTTGTTGGCATACTGCTAGATACTTGTCTGCCTTGTACCCGACCGCTACTCATTAATCCATCATACTGACGCATTAATAAGTAAGTTTCTATTTGTTGCAAAGTATCAAGAACTACACCTACCATAATTAATAAGCTAGTACCACCAAAGAAAGTACTGAAACCTTGCGTTACACCTAAACGTTGTGCAAAACCTGGTAAAATACCTACAGCAGCTAAGAAAATAGCACCCGGTAAAGTGATTTTATCCATAATAGCTCCAATGTAATCAGCAGTTGGTTCGCCTGGCTTAACACCCGGTACAAAACCATTATTACGTTTTAAATCTTCAGCTATTTGTTTTGGATTAAATATTAAAGCCGTATAAAGGAATGTAAAACCAATTACCATTACAGAGTAAATAATCATGTACCAAACATTACTGTGATCGCTAAATATTTTTACTAAGCCCTTAGCTGAGTCTAAATTAGTAAATGAAACAAGGGTTGGTAAAAACATAATAGCTTGTGCAAAGATGATTGGCATAACACCAGCACTGTTAACTTTTACAGGTAAAAATTGTCTTGCACCACCAAATTGACGGTTACCAATAATTTGCTTAGCGTAGTTTACAGGTATTTTACGAACACCTTGTACTAAAATGATTAAGCCCATAATGATAGCTACTAAAATAGCAACCTCAATTAAGAAGATTAATAAACCACCACCTGCTTTTTCGCTTTTAGCGGTAAACTCTTGCAAAATTGATTGTGGTAAACGAGCTAGGATACCAACCATGATAATGATAGAAGTACCATTACCTAAACCTTTATCTTGTATTTTTTCGCCAAGCCACATTACAAATAATGTACCTGCAGTTAATGTAACAATTGTAGAAACTGTAAAAAAGTTAGCATAGGCAGGAATTAAGGCTTCAGCATAACCTGGGCTTTTTAGATAAGCTATATAAGCACCAGCTTGGAAGATTGTTACAATGATGGTAAGGTAACGTGTCCATTGATTAATTTTTTTACGACCACTTTCACCTTCTTTCTGAACCTTTTGTAGTTGAGGTACCAAAATAGTCATTAACTGCATAAAGATAGACGCTGAGATATATGGCATAATACCTAATGCAAGGATAGAAGCTTGAGAAAAGCCACCACCAGCAAAAGTATCAAAAAGACTAAGTAAACCATTACTCTTAGAATTGGCCTTAGCTGCATCTAATAAAGTAGGGTCGATACCAGGTAATACGATGTGATTACCTAAACGGTAAACGAATACGAATGCTAAGGTTACGATGATTTTATTACGTAATTCTTCAATCGTCCAAATGTTTTTAAGAGTATCTATGAATTTTTTCACGTTAGTTCTTGAGTTAAAAGTTAATTCCCTAAAACCAAAAAAGACGCATCGTTGATGGATGCGTCTGGCAAATTACGTTAAATTACTTTACAATTTCAACGCTACCACCAGCTGCCTCAATGGCTTCCTTCGCTTTGGCGCTTAAGGCGTTTATTTTAAAGTTTAGTTTAGAAGATATTTCACCGGTACCCAAAATTTTTACTTTGTCAGTTTTGCTTATTAAACCATTTATGTACAACTGGTCTACAGAAAACTCAGGGAAAGCATATTTTTCTTGTAACGCTTCAATTTGACCTAAATTGAAAACTACAAACTCAACGCGGTTGTTGTTCTTGAAACCCCGTTTAGGAATACGACGTTGGATTGGCATCTGACCACCTTCAAAAGCATTTTTACGTTGGTAACCAGCACGTTGTTGACTACCTTTATTACCTTGGGTAGATGTGCCACCTTTACCACTTGCCTCACCACGACCAATTCTCTTTTCTTTATGTACTGAACCTTCTGCAGGTTTTAGAGTATGTAATTTCATGTGTTATGATTTTGTACTTACGGGGCATCACCCCTCGCTTGATTATTAAATTATGCTAATTCCTCAACTTTAACTAAATGACTAACTTTGTTAACCATACCAAGAATTTGAGGAGTTGCTTCAACTTCTTTAGTTGCATTCATTTTTCTAAGGCCTAAAGCAATTAAAGTTTGCTTTTGACGCTCAGATCTATCAATACCGCTTTTAACCTGTGTAATTTTAATCTTTGCCATAACCTTCGTTATTTAGTCGGGCATCAAATATAGGGTTAGATGTAACACCAATACAATTTGAAGCTAACTTATTTTATCCGTTAAATACTTTACTTAATTTAATACCACGAGTTTTTGAAACTTGTATAGGCTCACGTAATAATTTCAAAGCTTCAATTGTTGCTTTTACCACATTGTGTGGGTTAGCAGAACCTAAACTTTTTGCAAGTACGTCAGTAATACCAGCGCTTTCAAGAACAGCACGCATACTACCACCTGCGATTACACCCGCACCATGCGCTGCTGGTTTAATTAAAACTTTGGCAGCACCAGATTTAGCTAATTGTTCGTGAGGGATAGTTCCGTGCATAACAGGAACTTTCACTAAGTTTTTCTTAGCATCATCTATACCTTTAGCAATTGCTTCTTGTACTTCTTTTGCTTTACCTAAGCCTTGGCCAACCACACCGTTATCGTTACCAACAACTACAAGAGCTGAGAAACTGAAAGTACGACCACCTTTAGTTGTTTTAACAACACGGTTTATCGAAACTACTTTCTCTTTTAGTTCATCATCACCGCCAGCTTTTATTTTAGAATCAAGTATTTTAGACATTTATCTAAAT
Source organism: Chitinophagales bacterium (assembly GCA_013297585.1). Lineage (GTDB taxonomy): Bacteria > Bacteroidota > Bacteroidia > Chitinophagales > Chitinophagaceae > Parasediminibacterium. Next base: position 11,139 of record JAAFHG010000042.1, on the reverse strand, counting down.
ATTATTTGTTATAGTAGAAATTAAAATTGTAAACCACCTTCTCTTGCACCATCAGCTACAGCTTTGATACGACCGTGGTAGAGGTTACCGCCTCTGTCAAAAACACAAGCTGTAATACCAAGTTCTTTTGCTTTTAAAGCAATTGATGAACCAACTAGTTTAGACTTATCGCTTTTAGTAACTTTCTGAGCAAGAATATCTTTTTCTCTAGAAGATGAAGCAGCCAATGTTACAGCATTATCATCATCAATTAATTGTGCATAGATTTCAGCATTACTTCTGAAAACAGACAAACGAGGCTTGATAGCTGTACCAGAAATCTTTTTACGAATGCGAAATCTGATTTTTTGTCTTTGTTCTAATTTAGTGTTCATTGTTATCTATTTGCAACCCCCGATTCTGCCGGAAGTTTATTAGTTATAATTATTTACCAGCTGCTTTACCTGCTTTTCTTCTTAATACTTCACCTACATATTTAACACCCTTACCTTTATATGGCTCTGGTTTACGTAGGCTTCTTAATTTAGCAGCAACTTGACCAATTAATTGTTTATCACTTCCTTCTAAAGAGATAATTGGATTTTTACCTTTCTCAGTTACAGTGTTTACTTTCAATTCACTAGGAACTTCAAAAATAATATTGTGAGAGTAACCTAGAGCAAGGTCAAGGGTATTACCTGTGTTAACCGCTTTGTAACCCACACCTACTAGCTCAAGATTTTTCTTAAATCCATCAGTAACACCAACCACTAAGTTGTGTACTAAAGAACGATATAAACCATGCATAGCACGGTGACGGATTTGATCAGTAGGGCGAGAAATAATTAATTCATTACCAACCACTTCTGCTTTGATATCTCTATCAATTGCTTCAGACAAAGTACCTTTAGGACCTTTAACTGTAACAACGTTATCGTTTCCAACTGTAACAGTAACACCATTTGGAATGGCTACTGGCTTTTTACCTATACGAGACATAGTCGTTTAAATTTATTATTAAGAAACTAGTTCGTTTTCAGCCCCGACTAAAAGGCTTATATTGTCGAACAATTATTTTTAGCTTATGTAGCAAAGTACTTCACCACCAACATTCATAGCCTTAGCTTGCTTGTCAGTAATAACACCCTTTGATGTACTTATGATTGCAACACCAAGGCCATTAATTACTCTTTTAATCTCAGTAGGTTTAGCGTATTGACGTAAACCTGGGCGGCTAACTCTCTCTAGAGAGCGAATAGCTGCTTGTTTAGTTGTAGGATCATACTTCAAGGCAATTTTAATTAATCCTTGTTTGGTATCATCTTCAAACTTGTATTTTAGAATGTAACCTTGCTCGTATAAAATTTCAGTCATGCGCTTTTTTAAATTCGAAGCTGGAATTTCAACTATTCTATGACCTGCCATTTGAGCATTACGAATCCTTGTTAAAAAGTCTGCTATAGGATCAGTTACCATGTTTATATAAATTAAATCTTGTTGTAAAAAATATTTGCTTAGTTCCCTTTTGGGCTTGAGCAGATTACCAACTTGCTTTTTTAACGCCTGGTATTAAACCATTTAAAGCCATGTCGCGGAAAATAACACGTGAAATACCGAAGTAACGCATATAACCCTTAGGACGACCTGTTAACTGACAACGATTTTTCAATCTTACAGGTGAAGCGTTTTTAGGTAGTAAATCAAGTGCTGCATAATCACAAGCTTCTTTCAAAGCAGTGCGCTTTTCAGCAAATTTCGCTACTATCTTCTCGCGTTTTCTTTGTCTGGCTTTTATTGATTCTTTTGCCATAATATTTTAGTTGTTGTCTTTTTTGATATTTTTAAACGGCATACCCAATTCTTTTAATAACTCATAAGCTTCTTCGTTTGTAGTAGCTGTAGTTACAAAAGTGATATCTAAACCAGTAATTTTATTTACTTTATCAATATCTATTTCTGGGAAAATGATTTGTTCAGTTACACCTAAAGTGTAATTACCTCTACCATCAAAAGCTTTATCACTAATGCCTTTAAAGTCACGTACACGTGGTAAAGCTACAGATACTAATCTATCCAAAAACTCATACATTTTTTCACCACGTAAAGTAACTCTTGCACCAATTGGCATGCCTTTACGCAATTTAAAGTTTGAGATATCTTTCTTAGAATAAGTTGGTACTGATTTTTGACCAGTAATTGTGTTTAGTTCTTCAACAGCAATGTCAACTAATTTTTTATCAGTAACAGCGCCATTAACACCACGGTTAACACATATTTTTTGCAACTTAGGAGCTTGCATTACAGTTTTGTAACCAAACTTCTTCATTAAAGCAGGAATAACTTCTTTAGTATATTTATCTGCTAATCTTGGAGTATATTTTACTGTGCTCATTATTTAATTACCTCCCCTGATTTTTTAGCTATACGAACTAATTTACCATTTTCTCTTGTACGAGTTACTTTAGTAGCAGCACCAGTTTTAGCATCCCACAACATTACATTAGAAATGTTAATAGAAGCTTCAACTTTTACAATACCACCTTTAGTGTTTTGAGCCGTAGGTTTAGTGTGTTTAGTAGCAATAGCAACACCTTCAACAACAACTCTTCCTTTGTCTACTATTACTTCTAAAACCTTACGTGGCTTTTTCAAATCTTTATCATCACCAGCAATCACAACTACAGTGTCGCCTTTCTTGATGTTAAATTTGGGTTTAAATCTTGTACTCATTTTTATTACCCTTTTGTCTTTTCTGCCATTGGCAGATAAATATTTTTGTTATCAGCTAAGAATCTGTGTGCAGCTTCTGTTGCGTCGCACACTGGAACTTTTAGTTCGTCATTGTACTAAAGAACCTCAGGTGCTAAAGAAATAATTTTCATATAACCTTTATCACGAAGCTCACGAGCAACTGGGCCAAAGATACGTGTACCACGAGGATCATCAGCATTGTTTAACAACACAACAGCGTTGTCATCAAAACGGATATAAGAACCATCTTTTCTACGCAACTTGTTTTTAGTACGAACGATAACTGCTTTTGAAACAGTACCTTTTTTAATGCCACCTGCAGGTATAGCTGCTTTTACGGTAACAACAATTTTATCGCCAATTTTAGCATAGTCTTGTCCACTATTACCAAGTACCTTTATGCAAAGTACTTCTTTGGCACCACTATTATCAGCTACGTTTAATCTACTTTCTTGCTGGATCATTTTCTTAAGCTTTTCACCGCTAGCATATGCTATTGGTTATTTAACACAATTTATATTCAGAGGCTAAGGCTAACTTGTCAGCACATAGCTTGATAAAATATTACTTCGCTTTCTCAATTACTTCAACAAGTCTCCAACGCTTAGTTTTGCTAAGTGGGCGAGTTTCCATAATTTTTACAACGTCACCAATTGTACACTCATTCTTTTCATCATGAGCATGAAATTTAGTGGTTTTCTTTACGAACTTACCATAAATAGGGTGCTTTACCTTTCTTTCAACTGCAACTGTGATGGTTTTAGTCATCTTATTGCTAGTAACAATACCAACCCTTGTTTTACGCAAATTTCTTACAACCGTAGTTTCCATGTTATCTGGTTTATTAAGCCAAAGCTCTTTTTGTTAATTCCGTTTTTAAACGGGCAATATCTCTTCTCAAACCACGAATGCTTACAGGATTTTCAAGAGGAGAAATTGCATGCGCAAATTCTAATTTCTTTAAACGTAAGCTATCTTCTTGAATGCGAGCTTTTAAATCAGCCTCATTCAGGTTTCTTAGTTCTTTATTAAATTCTACTTTCTTAACCATTGTAATTAGGTTTTTTAAATTAAGCTTGCAAATCTCTTCTTACGATGAATTTGGTAGCTATTGGTAATTTTTGTGCAGCTAAGCCCATTGCTTCTTTAGCAGTAGCTTCTGTAACACCGTCGCACTCAAATATGATACGACCTGGTTCTACTACAGCAGCCCAATATTCTGGGTTACCTTTACCCTTACCCATACGCACCTCTGCAGGTTTGTTAGTGATAATTTTATCAGGGAAAACACGTATCCAAACATTTCCTTCTCTCTTCATGGCACGTGTCATACTTTGACGAGCAGCTTCAATCTGACGACTAGTTAACCAAATTGGTTCTAATGCTTTAAGGGCAAAAGACCCAAAGGCAATATAAGTACCACGTTTAGCAACTTCACGAATGCGTCCTTTTTGTTGCTTCCTATGTTTGCTTCTTTTCGGCTGTAACATTTATTTCAATTTGAAAATTCGATAATTGATTGACTAATTGGAAAATTAGTTTCTTCTTGGACCACGGTTATCACCACCACCTCTTCTATCACCACCTGGACGACCTCCACCATCTCTTCTATCACCACCTTGTCTTCTATCGCCACCGCTACGGTCATCTCTTCTTTCGCTCATATCATTCTTACCACCTACAAAGTTCGGGTTAAGTTCTCTTTTACCTAAAACCTCACCTTTACAGATCCAAACTTTAATACCAATTTTACCGTAAACAGTTTGGGCGAAAACACTTGCATAATCAATATCCATACGAAAGGTGTGCAATGGTGTACGACCTTGTTTAATCTCTTCAGAACGAGCAATTTCTGCACCACCTAAACGGCCACTTACTCTTACTTTTATGCCTTCTGCACCCATGCGAAGTGTAGAGGCAATTGACATTTTAATAGCACGTTTGAAGTTGATACGATTTTCGATCTGACGAGCAATTGTATCACCTACAATTGTAGCATCTAATTCAGGCCGACGAATTTCTAGAATATTGATTTGAACATCATCTTTCTTAGTTAATTTCTTCAACTCTTCCTTAATGCGATCTACTTCGCCACCACCTTTGCCGATGATGATACCTGGCTTACTTGTATGGATTGTTACAATTAGTTTACCTAATGTACGCTCAATTACAATTCTAGCGATACCACCTTTACTGATACGAGCAGTTAAGTAAGTACGAATTTTATTATCTTCAACTAATTTAACTGAGTAATCTTTCTTGTTAGCATACCAGTTACTTTCCCATCCACGGATGATACCTAACCTGTTGCCAATCGGATTTGCTTTCTGACCCATATTATGGTTTCAATTAATTTTTTGAATCTACAATTATTGTTACATGGTTGCTGCGTTTGCGGATTTTATAACCACGACCTTGTGGTGCCGGACGCATACGTTTAATAACGCGACCACCATCTACAAAGATTGTTTTTAAAACCAAACTGCTGTCTGCTGCACTTGCACCATCATTCTTTTGCTCCCAGTTACTAATAGCACTCTTTAACAATTTTGCTAAAGGCACTGCATTGTGCTGAGGATGAAATTCTAGTATAGCCAGGGCTTTTTCCACTTCCATACCACGAACCACATCAGCTAACAAACGCATCTTACGTGGGCCTGTGGGATAGTTATTTAATTTAGCTATTGCTTCCATTTTATTTTGATTTGAAATTTAAGACTTATAATCTCAAATTAGAAACTAATTTATTTTTTTGTACCAGCGTGACCTCTGAAGTTTCTTGTTGGTGAAAATTCACCTAATTTATGACCAACCATGAACTCGGTTACATAAACTGGAATGAACTTGTTACCATTATGAACTGCGAAAGTGTGGCCAACAAAATCTGGAGTAATTGTACTTCTACGGCTCCAAGTTTTAATAACGCCTTTCTTTCCTTTACCTTCATTTATGTTTAATACTTTTACCTCTAGGTTAGCATCAACATAAGGACCCTTTTTAATCGAACGACCCATATTTGTGTATTTAGTTGTTTATTCCCCTACTGTATTTTATAGGATATTTTAACAATGATAATTACTTACTTAATTTCTTACCGTCTCTACGTTGGATAATTAATTTATCGCTTCCTTTACCTCTTGTTCTAGTTTTTTCACCCTTAGCATACTTACCAGTTCTGCTACGTGGATGACCACCAGAAGCTCTACCTTCACCACCACCCATCGGGTGATCTACAGGGTTCATCGCAACACCTCTTGTTCTTGGTGTTCTACCTTTCCAACGGTTAACACCTGCTTTACCGGCTTGTTCCAAACTATGATCGCTATTAGAAACTACACCAATTGTAGCATAACAGTTAATCAATAATTTTCTCAACTCACCGCTAGGCATTTTAATAACCGCGTATTTTTCCTCCTTATTGGCTAATTGAGCTGAAGTACCTGCACTTCTAACTAATTTACCACCTTGGCCTGGTTGCATTTCAATGTTGTGAATCATAGTACCTAAAGGCATATTCTTCATTGGTAATGCATTACCAATTTCTGGCGCAGATTCGTTACCAGAAGTAACTTTTGCGCCCACTTGCAAACCTTGGGGTGCAATGATGTATCTTTTTTCGCCATCAGCATAATGCAATAATGCAATAAATGCTGTACGATTTGGATCATATTCAATAGAAGCAACAGTAGCTTCAACATCAAACTTATTGCGTTTGAAATCTATAATACGATAATGTTTTTTGTGACCACCACCAATGTATCTCATTGAACGACGACCTTGTGCATTACGACCACCTGATTTTTTTACAGGCTCTAACAAACTTTTTTCTGGTTTATTAGTAGTGATTTCAGCATAAGCATTACCAATTCTCCAGCGTGTGCCAGCAGTCATTGGTTTGTATTTCTTTAATGCCATTTTATTTTAACTTTTGCCCCCATCCCCTAAAGGAGTGAAGAATCTTAGAAATTATTTCAACTTTTGCGGTAGTTGAACTACCATACTTTAATATTATAAGCAATTATCAACCTTTGTTCCCTTTAGGGTTAGGGACTTAAATATTTGCGTATAAATCTATTGTCTCGCCTTCAGCAACAGTTACAAAAGCTTTTTTGTAAGAAGGTTTTACACCTTGTACAAGACCCGTTTTTGTTTGGCGGCTTTTGTTTTTACCTGGAACAACTAACGTATTCACATCAGTTACAGTTACACCGTAGAAAGTTTCAACTGCTGTTTTAATTTCCAATTTGTTAGCCTTACGGTTTACTTTGAAAGCATATCTACGCAACTTATCTTGTTGAGCATTTGCTTTTTCAGTTAAAATAGGCTTTACCAATACATCTGTAAGTATCATCTTATTAATATTGAAACGTTTTCGATTAAGCTTCTGCAGCTACTTCATTGTCTACAAAAATGTTTGCTGTGCTTTCAGTAATTACTAAAAAATCAGCGTTCATGATTTCGTAAGTATTGATATCTGCTAATAAAGTACTTGTAACATTTGGCACGTTACGAGTGCTTAAATAAACATTATCATTATATTCTGGAAGAACGATGATAGATTTTTTGTTTTCAACATTTAAACCTTTCAATACTTCAACCAATTGTTTTGTTTTTGGTGTTTCCATCGCTAAATCTTCAACAACTAATATTGCAGACTCTTTTGCTTTGTAGCTAAGAGCAGAGATTTTAGCTAGGTCTTTCACTTTACGATTCAATTTGAAATCGTATTTGTGAGGTTTTGGGCCGAAGATAGTACCACCACCTTTATACAAAGGGTTACGAATATTACCTTTACGAGCACCACCAGTACCTTTTTGCTTGTGAAGTTTACGGCTTGCACCTTGTACTTCAGCACGCGTTTTAACTTTGTGCGTACCTGCACGACGAGCAGCTAAATATTGCTTTACAGCTAAATAAATAACGTGATCGTTTGGTTCAACACCAAATACTTCATCTGGTAATTCAACCGTTCTGCCGGTTTTTTGTCCTTGTATATTTAAAACATCTACTTGCATTGTTCTTCAAAATTAAAAGTGATTACTTCTGGATTAAAACGATTGAACCGTTGTGGCCAGGAACTGAACCACTAATAAGAATGTAATTTTTTTCAGAGAAAATCTTTACAACTTTCAAGCCCTTCATTTTAACTCTGTCGCCACCCATACGGCCAGCCATTCTCATACCTTTAAATACACGTGAAGGATAAGAAGAACCGCCAATAGAACCTGGCGCTCTTGAACGGTCATGTTGACCGTGCGTAGCTTCACCCACACCAGAGAAACCATGACGTTTTACAACACCTTGGAAACCTTTACCTTTTGTAGTGCCTACAACTTCTACTTCGTCACCTTCTGCGAAGATGTCTAAAGAGATAGTTTCACCAAGATTTTTTTCTATTGAGTAGTTGCGAAATTCTTTTACAAATTTCTTAGGAGCAGTTTGTGCTTTTGCGTAGTGGTTAAGCTCGGCTTTTGTAGTGTGTTTTTCTTTCTTGTCGCCTAGAGCTAATTGAAGTGCAGTATAACCGTCTATGTCCGCAGTTTTAACCTGTGTAACGGTGTTTGGAGCCGCTTCTATAATGGTACAGGCAATTTGCTTCCCGTCTGTACCAAAGATGCTAGTCATCCCGATTTTTTTACCAATAATACCTTTCATCGTGTTTGCGGTTTATGCCCCGCTTCGGTATATAGGACATTTTGGTGATGAAACCAAAATTCAATCCCTGTTTGCTGTCGACCTTTTCCAGTGTTTTCGATTCCATTTTATCGGGAAAGAAGAGGAAGTACCGACAGTAAACAAACCTCGAAGGGCCTGTTTATATGTTGCCCCTAGCCCCTAAAGGGGAACTAGAGAATTTAAACCAGAGCTGCTTTATTTCTTTTAAGGAAGTTGGCAGATGGAAAATATAAATTTGTAAGAACTATTTTTTTCCTTTAGCCCCTTTAGGGATTTGGGGTTAATTTGTTAAGCTTTAATCTCAACTTCAACACCAGAAGGTAAATCCAATTTGCTTAATGCATCTACAGTTCTAGAAGAAGAAGTGTAAATATCTAATAAGCGCTTATGAGTAGCTAACTGGAACTGCTCGCGGCTTTTCTTATTTACGTGTGGTGAACGCAACACGGTAAAAATCCTTTTGTGTGTAGGTAAAGGAATTGGACCCGTTACTACAGCACCAGTGCTGCGAACTGTTTTTACGATTTTCTCAGCAGATTTGTCTACTAAGTTGTGATCGTATGATTGTAATTTAATTCTGATTCTCTGAGACATAGCCTAAATCCCATTATTTCGATTTGGGGTTGCAAAAGTAAGGGGATATTTTCAACACACAAACAATATTGTGAATTATTTTTTCTAAAATTGAAAAAAAGAAGCTTTTTCCACAAATTTGAGTCAAAATAAAATTATTAATCGCTTCTTTTCGTTTCTTTAACTATGAAAAATTGCTTAACGCCAATCCTATTTATCCTAATCACGATTATTTCCCCTACCAAAACCAACGCACAAGACCTACCTTTTAAACTAGGTATCAATCTTTGTGGTGCCGAATTTGGCTTTCAAAATTTACCGGGTACACTTAATAGAGATTATGTTTACCCCACCGAAAGCGATATCCAATATTTTGCACGTAAAGGCTTTGGCGTAATTGCCCTTCCTTTTAGATGGGAAAGAATTCAACACGAATTAAATGGTGAACTAGACGAGAATGAACTATCTGAAATAAAAAGCTTCTTAGTAAAATGTAGCAGATACAATGTGCAAGTATCGCTCACCATGCAAAATTTTGCCAGCTATACCAAAGGCAACAAGGTATTAATACTTGGCACTGCTCGGTTAGATTATGACAATTATAAAGATGTATGGAAAAAAATTGCCGCTGCATTCATTAATTACAACGTTTATGGGTACGATATAATGAACGAACCTAGAAATATTTTTGGTAAAAAATGGTTTAAAGCCGCGCAACATGCCATAAATGGTATAAGGGAAGTAGATAATAATGTGTATATAATAGTAGATGGCGAAAACAGTTCTAATAGCTACGATTGGAAACATGACAATAACAAGTTAAGGAAATTAAAGGACCCGGCTGATAAAATCATATTTGATGCACACTGCTATTTCGATTATAACCATTCAGGCAGTTACGATGGCAAGTTTGAGCGTAAAATAACAGCCAATATGGGTATAGAAAAAGTAAAACCATTTGTAGATTGGTTAAAAAAATATAATAAAAAAGGCATTATCGGCGAGTTTGGTGTGCCTGGCAACGATAGCAAATGGCTAGAAGTAATGGACAATTTTCTAGCATATATTTACAAAAATGGTATTTCTGCAAATTATTGGGCAGCAGGTGCTTGGTGGAACGATTATCCTTTATCTGTTCACCCACAAAATGGATACGATAAACCACAAATGGCGATACTAGAAAAATATTTACGCTAAATTACCAATACCTAACACATCTAATATAATAAATAGTACTCTTACCACGTTTTAATAATCTCTTACTATGATTTTTAATCCTTTACTCATATTAATAAGCGAATAACTGCATGAAAAAACTTGTTCTTTATTGTTTTTTCATCGTCGCAATGCCGCAAGTGTTTGGGCAAAGTGCTAACATCATTACTACCAAAGACCCACGATTAGACAAACATTACAAACCTACCAGCCTAGAAGAAGCGCATACCATTTGCCTTATAAAAGCAAAAAATGGCGATACAAAAGCTATGTATGATGCAGGTGTGCATTACCGCTTTGGTATGGGTACAGCAGTAGATATGACACGTGCTTTTGAATTTATACTTAGGGCTGCAGATAATGGCAACCACGATGCCATGTACATGCTTGGTGAAATGTATAAAGATGGCATCGGCATTAAGCAAGATTATACAACCGCTTTTAATATTTTCTCTAAAAAAGCTTTACGCAGCGATTATAGAGCCAACGCTACAATTGCTTATATGCTATATAAAGGTCTTGGCTGTAAGCAAAACTATACTGCCGCCTACGACTTATTTGTAACCGAGGCAGAATATGGCAATACGAGCTGTATGTATTATGTGGGCTTGTGCTTAAGAAATGGTTATGGTGTACCACAAAATATAAAAGAAGCTACCAAATGGCTTAAAAAAAGTGCCAATAAAGGCGATAAACAAAGTATTAGTGAGCTAGCAGAGAAAGAACCTGAGAACAAATGGCCTGTAACACGATACGATAAAAACTCTTTTATTCGTAGCTATAGCCAATACCAACCTATTGAACATCGCTTGGCTCTAGATAGTGTAGATGGTAACTATAGTGGCATATTGTATAAATACGATTGGAGCGGTAAGTATATTATAGAGCAAAATGCTGTAAAACTCAGCTTATCACATACAGAAGGTGGTTTGCAAGGCACTTTGC
>JAAFHG010000571.1 GCA_013297585.1 Chitinophagales bacterium | reverse complement strand
CAATTGCACCACTCCAGTATTGCTAGATCGCAACCATCCTGTCAATAAATAAGTGGTGCTTGGTTTTAAGCCACTGACAGTTTGTGTAGCACCATTGTTGTCCGAAGCATTTATCGAAAAACTTCCAGATTGTGCATCCGTTGCTATTCTTGTAGTTCCAGCGGACAGAACCCAAGCAGAAGTTCCATTTTCGAAACCTCCATCAACTACAAGATTGGTTTGCGAATACATACAATTCGAAAAAAGTAGAATTGTTATGAATGATAATGAGTTTTTGAATGTATTTTTATGTATACTATTTTTCATTTTTTTTTAAGATTTGGTGATAAAATGAGGATGCTAGATTTGGATAATAATAGTTCAAAAGTATTGCTTTCGTTTTAAATAATAGAGGCTATATCTGTCAATTACGGGGTAATATAAGTCGATTTTTACATCGTATATCAGTTTGCAAAATTAAACATTTAATCCGCGTTAAAGTTTTAAATCAAAAATAAATCGGTTAATAAACTCATTATATTGCCTTTTTTTTAGAAAATATCTGCATTACAATTAAAGTACTAAAAGCATAAATTCTGCACTATTAATTTGGACTAGCTACTGTAATTTCTGACATTAATTAAAGCAAAAGCCAAGGCAATCTTCGTTATGAATGATTTACCCCCACTAAATGGTTGATTTGACATATTTAAATTTGAAAATACTATCTATTTTTGAAAATTAATATTTGAAGCTACAACGATACAGTCAAAATATTTGATAATGACCAACTTTGATTCTCATAATCTAACAACCGAATAAATATCTCTTTGAATTAAAAAAAAAATACAAATACATTAAAAAAATTGGGAATTATTCCAATACTATTTCAACTTAATTATCTAAAAACAACAATTATGAAAAAAAATTACTTTTCGAGCAAAAATTACAAAACAGGCTTCGTGGTTCTTTTATTGCTCTTTTGTGGGTTATTTGCAAACCAAACCTCGGCGCAATCTGCTGTAGCAAACCACGATACCTATGTGTGGACAGGTGTTACCTCTAGCGAGTGGACTACTGCCTCCAACTGGAATAAGTTAAACGGAACAGCAAATAATAGCGCTTCGTCTACTTATCCCGGCGAAAATGTGGGAACCGATGTGGTTTTTATCAACAAAAGTGATACCCCTTTCCCAGCAATATTAGACAATCAAGTAATCGATATAGCACGATTGAATGTTCAGAACGCTTTTGGTGGCGAAGCTGGGGCAACTTTTACCATTAACGCTGGAGCGATTCTTAATGTTGGAAATTATGTGCTAACTGTTGGTACTACTGTTGTAACACAATCTAATAACGTCTTGATGAATGGTGGAAATATCGTTAATAATGGTACGTTAAATATTACTGGACTAGGAGTTGGTTTTACAAGTTTTCCTTCGATTGGTATCAATTGTGGGAATCCTATTGTTTTACCAACAATCCCTAGAGAATATACATATTCTGGAAGTGGCACACTGAATATTTCTCTTCCTAATGCTAATTTTGCTGGTGCTGCAGCCATTGCTGTAACGGGTAGTAGCGCTGCTCCTAGTACACCTGTTGCGCCAATTCCGTTTGCTAATAACGCTAATGCTACATATAAAATCACGTTGAATAATCCAGAAATTACTTTAAATCAAGCAACTCTTCTCGGAATTGGTGCCATAAGAGCGGGTGGAGGAAATAATGCCAACAAATTAATTATAAATGGAACAGGACTTACTTTAGGAACTGTTGGGATTCCTTCAATTGGAGGTTTGCTCAGTTTGGGTGGAGGTTCTAGCGTAACCATAGAAGCTGGAACAACCCTTACGTTGAACAGTGCAATCACAAATCTTAATACTGCCATAGGAGGTTTTTCTGGTAGTACCTTTGCTGCTAATTTCAATAATAAAGGGACTATCAATATACTAGGTGCTTCTGCACGGTCTGGTATGGCTTTCTCTACTGCTACTGCTTTAGTTTCGGCGACCAATCCTGCTGGTGTTTCCCCAGTTTACAATTTAAATAACGAAGGAACTTTAAATATAAATTTAAATATGGTGACTGTAGGTCAGGGTGGGTTTGTAATTGGTAATGGTGGTGGTGCTGCAGCAAGTGCAGGTACGGCTGCAGTAAATTTAAACAATTCTGGAACAATGACCATCAAAAATACGGCAGCTACTTCAGGAACAGGATTTCCGTTTTACGCTGCAACTGCTAGTGAAGCAGCTCCATTATTTATTACGAACACTGGTACTTTGAATTTGGATGGTACTACCTATGCTTATGGTTTAAAAACAACCCTAAATAATACGGGTGTAATAAATACTAATAGTGAATTAAGAAGTTATACCGCTATCAATAATAATCTTGGTGGTACTATCAACTTTGTCAAAACAGCTGCTACCGCAACAACCAGACAAGCTAATTTTACCATTGTCACCGATACCGATACATCTGGATCCGTAACTAA
>JAAFHG010000432.1 GCA_013297585.1 Chitinophagales bacterium | reverse complement strand
AAGTAATAATATTTTTATTACTGTTTTACCATCTATCTCCACCAATACAATTTCACCAAATGCTACATTATGTTTTGGTAATGCTTCGCCAACAATTATGGGTTCTAACCCAATAGGAGGAGATGGGATTTATAGTTATCAATGGCAAAAATTTAATGGTAGTACTTGGGAAAATTTAACAACAGCAGACACTTTAAAAGATTACAGCCCAGGTATTTTAATAAATACAACTATTTTTAGAAGGATTGTAACAAGTAGTTTTTGTAACGGATTACAGGCAAACACAAGTAATTCTGTAACCATAACAATAAATCCTTTACCTGTTGTAAATGCAGGTGGAGATTCCTCTAAATGTCAAAATCAATTAACCTATCCTTTATTTGGCTCTCCTAACGGTGGTACTTGGAGTGGAACAGGGGTTTCTAGCAATAATTTTAATCCTTCTGCCATGCCATTAGGCAATTATACTTTGGTTTATACTTTTACCAATGCCAATGGTTGTGTAAATAGTGATACCGCAATAATATCGGTAATAGCACCACCTATTGTAAATGCTGGAAACGATTTTTCTATTTGTGAAAATGCTGCTGTCATTCAATTGACAGGGACAACTCCAGCAACTGGTGGTAGTTGGAGTGGAACTGCGGTTACTAGTAGTGGTATATTTAATCCTACTGCCGCAGGTGCTGGTACATTTAAATTGTTTTATAATTTTACTGCAGGAAGTGGCTGTGGTGGTTTAGATTCATTATTTATTACTGTAAATCCGAAACCAAGCCCTGATTTTGCTTTACCCTTACAAATATGCCCAAATGATTCCATACCGTTAACTACTACTACCAATGTGGTTGCATCTGTTACTGCCTATAATTGGATTGTGACAAATAACGGTTCTTTATCAAATAATATTTTAAGTAATTATAATACTGCAAATCCAATTGCCACTTTTCCCGAAAACAAAACAAATGCAGACATTACATATACCATTAAACTATTAACAATCACTAATAATGGGTGTATTGATTCTGTTTCAAAAACAATTGTATTATTAAAGAGACCATTTGCACAATTTACAACAGGTAGTAATATTAATTGCGGACCAGCAGTTTATACCATTACTAATGGTACAAGTAATGTAACAAGTAGTTATGTATGGAGTACTAACCCATCAGCTTTTGTAAATATAAATACGAGCACTTCTATTGCCCCTCAAATTTCATTTCCAGTTAATACTTCTGCCACTGCTTTAGCATACAATATTCAATTAATAGCAACTAGAAATGATGGGATAGCAAGTTGTAAAGACACTGCAATAGTGCCAATAACAGTTTATCCAAAACCAATCATTAGTTTTAATGCTTCTCCAAACGATTCAGGTTGTTCGCCATTAACTATAAACTTTAATAATACTTCCAATCCGCAAAATTCAGAGAATATTAATACCATGAATTTCTTGTGGAATTTTGGAATTTATGGAACAGATACTGCTAGAAATCCACAAAGAATATTTACTAATACTGGCATTATAGATAGTATTACAAACGTAAAAGTTATCGGAACATCTATATGGGGGTGTAAAGATTCAATTGATAAAATAATAAAAGTTTATCCATTTCCTAAAGCAGATTTTGTTTCAACAATTTATTCATCTTGTGCACCATTTGTAATCAATAATAGTATTGTTACACTTACACAATATCCAATAGCAAATAGTAATTATTTATGGCAAATTCTAGACAAATCAGGTATTGTAATTAATAGCTCAACAGGTACAAATATTCCTATTTTTACCATCAATACACCAAATGATACTGTTTATTACAGATTAATAACAAGTCACACTCGTGGTTGTAAGGCTGATACTTTAATAAGAAGGTTTATTACCATTGCTAATCCAGTACCCAACTTTACTATGACTAATTCAATTGGATGCACACCATTAACAGTAAATTTCACAAATACCTCTACTGTTGGAGTAGTTTCAACTTGGACAATGAGCAATGGGGTAACACCTGTAAATACTAATCTTTTCAATATTGTATTTGATAACTTATCGAATACAAACGATACTATTTTCACCGCTAAATTGGTAATTACCGCTGGCAGTGGTTGTAAGGATTCAATAACTAAAAATATTACAGTTTATCCGAAACCAAAAGCCATATTTAATTTGCCTAATATCATTTGTGCTGATACTTTTAAAACTGCTATCAATGGTTCCATCTTTAAAGCACCAAGTATAACTTATGGTTGGAAGTTTATTACCAATACAAATAATAGCATTAATGATAGCACATTAGCTACCCCAACATTTACATTTATCAATAATCAAACTGGAAGTGATAGTTCAAATACAATTCGTTTGCGAGTAACTAGTGTTGACGGTTGTATACATGATACTACTAACACCATAACAATTTTAAAGCGACCATTGTCTGTTTTTACTGTTCCTCAAACAATGTGTGGACCCGCAAATGTTTTAATAACAAATGCCACTTCATTAACTTCAACTTGGAATTGGAGTAGTATTCCAGCTTTAAGTTTTACAACTGCAACTAGTCAAAATCCTAATGTTTTATTTCCAATAAACGCTACAAACGATTCAATAAATTACCGAATACAACTAACTGCAACAAGGGTAGGGGCATCTTGTGTAGATACCTCAAGCAGATTAGTAACTATTTACCCAAAACCAAAAGCCAATTTTACTACTATTACAAAAGACAGTTGTGGACCTAGGTTGGTTAATTTCACCAATACTTCAGATGCTAAAAATGGGGAATCATTAAGTAGCATGTCGTATTTATGGACATATTTAAATAAAAATATCACAACTGTAAATACTTCTGAAACCTTTACTAATACTGGAGTAGTTGATAGTATTTACAACACAAGATTGATAGCTATAAGTAAACACGGTTGTATGGATACATTAATTGATAATGTAACTGTTCGTCCAAATGCAAGAGCAAGTTTTAACTATGTTATTTCTACTTCATGTGCGCCTTTTGTAATAACAAATTTAAATGTGGTAGCGAATGTTTACCTTAATTCAAATCTCAGTTATAATTGGTATGCAAATAATATTCCAATTGGTTTTAGTAGTACATTTCCTGGTTATACTATTGCAAATGCTAA
The DNA here is from genome assembly GCA_013297585.1 of Chitinophagales bacterium. Taxonomy (GTDB): domain Bacteria; phylum Bacteroidota; class Bacteroidia; order Chitinophagales; family Chitinophagaceae; genus Parasediminibacterium. Next base: position 200 of record JAAFHG010000432.1, on the reverse strand, counting down.
TGACAGTGTTTTAATAAAATTGGTAACTACAAGTTTACGTGGGTGCAAAGATGATAGCATGGAGGTTTGGTTCAAAACCATTCCGAATCCAGTACCCAACTTTACCATGACTAATTCAATTGGATGCACACCATTAACAGTAAATTTTACTAATACCTCTACAATTGGAGTATTATCAACTTGGTCAATAAGCAATGGGG
>JAAFHG010000377.1 GCA_013297585.1 Chitinophagales bacterium | reverse complement strand
CCAAAAGTGCTTGCCCTGGTTATTCTAACGCCATTATATTAACCACCATACCACAGCCATTGACGCCAATTGCTTATCGTGTTACGCAAAACTTGTGCGACACGGGTTTTGTAACCATTGCCTCTACCTTAAATACCGGTAGTATGCAGTGGCAAAAAGACAGTGTAAATATTGCTGGTGCTACATCTTCAACGTATTTGGCAAGAGAGTCTGGTATTTATCGTATGGTGATATCTATACCCGGTGCTTGCCCTAGCTACTCGCAAAACCTACCTATTACCATTAATACAGCTTTAATACCTGTAATTGTGTGGGATGGCAATCAGTTTAAAACATTTACCCTATACACAAAATACCAATGGTACTTAAACAATGTAGCTATTGCAGGAGCCACTACCAATACTTACAAACCTACCACACCGGGTAATTATAAAGTAATAGTTACTGCTGGGCCTAATTGTATTTTTACAAGTGATGTGTACCCTTTATTAGTAACTGCGGTAACCACACCAACTGTTATTAATGGCGCTACGGTAAGGCAATATCCTAACCCTGCAACTAATATAGCTTGGGTCGAGTTTTCGCAAATACCTACCAAACCTGTAACAGTACGATTGCTAAATGCAACAGGTGCAGTGTTACAAACGCAGCAAACAAGACAACAAAAAATCAGTTTACCAATTGCTAACTATACCAATGGCCTATACTTTATAGAAGTAATTGGTGTCAATGAAAGAACGGTATATAAACTAGTAGTAAATAAATAAGCACCTAATGACAAGAGTACTTTTAATATTGATAATGGGTTGTACGTTATTGTTTACTAGCTGTACCAAAACAGCAGTTAACGATTCTGATCCCATCGTTTTTACCACCGATGCATCTGCTAGTAATATCAGTGTAGCATCTAGTTTTCCTTTTAAGGTAACTATTAGCAGCCGTATTGGCTATAGTGGTTTAAATGTAGCTGTAACGGCGGTTGAAGAGGTGAGTGGCCTGTCTGTAACGCCACAGCCACCCAATTTTAAAACCAATATTGCTGATAATAGTACTAGCGTTATTAACCTGCCACAACAAAAATGGGTAATAGCCACTGTAAAAGTTACTGACTTATACAACGCTAACAACACCGCCTCTAAAACCTTTCGGGTAATTTATAAATAGAGCATTTTAAAATAATTTTTGCTCACAGAAGACTCATAATACACAGAAAATTCAGCGACCCGATAGCTATCGGGTTCAGCGTATTCTGCGAGAGAATTTTAAATAGCTTACAAACTAAAACGCCTCAAGTGGGGCGTTTTTTTATGCGCCTACTATGTCTTTAATAATGTGTAAATGGTGCGCTGTATGAATGTTTAAGAATGTAATAGTTTGCTTTTTATTCAGCTTACCAAAAAATGGATGCGGAAAGAAGTTGTTTGTTTCTAGTGTCGGTAATACTTCAAGTAATTCATAGGTTTTGGCTAGTACTGCTGTTATAGTTGCGGTTGTTACATGGTCTTTCGGTTGCACCACTTTAGGCGCTTTGGCCTTACCACGTGGTATGCGTTGTCTAAAAAACACCACCGTTCTCATCAGGTTAAACGACCATTTGTAGTCTGCGGGGTTAGATGCAGCAACAGTTCTAATAATTTGGTTAATAGTTAACAACGCATGTTCTATTTGCCAGCCAACTGTTGAAGTTGTAACAGCAGGATTAATAACTGCTTCATTTGGTATTTGTGCTTCTAGCTGTTGTACAAGGGTTTTAAGTGCAATCATAATTATATTGTCCTAAAAATGTTTACAGATAATTAATGCATTACTACACTAGGATTTAAAGTTATGGTAGTTTGGTGAAAAGGAGTTAAAGAAGCAACTATAAAAACTATTTATGCTGCTACACCAGCCTGTGTGTAGCCAATATTACCCACAAAACGCTTTAATGTATCTGTTAAAAATCCTTTGAGGCTTAAATCTTCATCTAGCGTATACCAATAAACGCCTGTACCATTTGATTGAATTTCGTATTGCAGCAACTGCTCTTTGGTAGCCATTTTTAATAATGGATAATTAGATATTTTTTGTTGAAGAACAGCGTGGGTATTTAAGATAACTAATAATAAATCAGACTCAGGATGTACGTCAATAGTTTTAATACGCAGACCTTCTGTATAAATTAACCGTTCAATACTGTCATAATTATTTTGAAAAGTAGTCATTCCATTTTGTTTTAAATTGTTCACAATTGTCTTGTACAAGTTGTATTATATATTTTACTTATTTATTACTAAACTCATGCATGTAAGCTATCGAAATCGTAGGCTCTAACCATATTTTGCCATCTGCACTACCTTTTGTTACATGCACATGTATGGGCTCATTATTCTTATTGCTATAAAAGAAAAATCAAAAACCATTTATGAATAATAAAATAGGCATGTGAAACAAAAATAAACAACTTACTGTTTTATACAAACATGTTTAATTGCTGTAAAAGTGATCTACTCAGCGGTTGTGCCAGTACTCCATATATAAATGGGATTACAATAGCACCCCGGTCTGCGACCACCCCCTCTGCTGAGGTGAATTTGGTGTGGTGGTTTTTATTCCCCGCCTTTGGCGGGGTGTCCGCCGCGGCGGACGGGGCGGTTAATTCCTCGGTCAGGTATTAGCTTTACTAACTGGCTGTGATTTCTAACGCTACTACACCAAAAACTACTATTTTTACCCCTATCTAAAAACACAATATGACGTAGCAATTAACCAACATATTATACAACAACATTAGCGTTGCTAAATGTTTCTCTTAGGATAAAAACGACCAAATTTTAATTACAGAGAGAAACGGTTTAGGGATGCGTCCGCAAGGGCGTGTCCTTTGCTGTTTTCAATTCTGTATGGGTTACTTGGTCGTTTCCCTTCCTAAAAAGAAAACTTAATAAGCAGAGGTACACGCCTATTTTTTTGCCAAATCATTAACCTGCCACGAAGTACCTGAGGCCGCAACTTTAATAGGTACTATGCCCACACTACACTGGATAGGAAAAGAAAAAGTAACCAATCACCACTTAGATATACCGTATCATACGCTTGACTTGAAATATAGCTTTGCTGATGGTGTTGAAGCACCCTCACCTTTGGAGAGGGCGGGGGGAGAGGCTAACCTCATTATTCATGCGGATAATTTACTAGCCCTTAAAAGTCTTTTACCCCAATACGAGGGGCGTGTAAAGTGCATTTATATAGACCCGCCTTACAACACCGGTAACGAAGGTTGGGTGTATAACGATAATGTAAGCAGCCCAAGATTTAAAAAATGGCTAGGGCAAGTGGTGGGTAAAGAAGGAGAAGACCTTACAAGGCACGATAAATGGCTGTGTATGATGTACCCACGCCTACAACTATTGCATAAATTATTAGCAGATGATGGTGCCATCTTTATAAGTATTGATGACAACGAACAAGCAAGCTTAAAGATGATGATGGATGAGATTTTTGGGGCAGGGAATTTTATCAATAATATCATTTGGCAAAAAAAGTTTAGTCCTCAAAATGATGCAAGATTTTTCTCTGATAACCATGATTTCATAATCTGTTATTCAAAAAATCATACAAAATGGAAAAGAAATCTTTTACTACGAACAGAAGAGCAAGATGCTCGATATAAAAATTTAGATAACGATATTAGAGGTGTTTGGACTTCTGGTGACGTTTCCGTAAAGACTTATAGTGCTGCCAATGATTATCCAATAATAACCCCATCTGGAAGAGTTGTAAACCCGCCTTCTGGCTATTGTTGGAGATTTTCAAAAGAAAAATTTGAAGAATTAGTAAGC
>JAAFHG010000403.1 GCA_013297585.1 Chitinophagales bacterium | reverse complement strand
GCTTGACCCTGCTTTTGCCAAAAATCAGTCGATTATGTGGGCGGTGCATCAGGTGTATAATACGCTGGTAGAGATTGATACGGCTTTACACATTGTACCATCGGTGGCTAAAACTTGGGACGTAAGTAGCGATAGGCTGACCTATACATTTCACTTGCGTAGGGATGTGTATTTTCATAACAGCGCTTGCTTTGTAGGTGGTAAAGGCAGAGAAATGGTGGCTAATGATGTGGTGTATAGCCTAAGCAGAATATTGGATAAAAGCACCGCTAGTAGTGGTGCGTGGATTTTTAATAATAGGGTAGATAGTGTGCAACCATTTGCTGCACCAAATGATAGTACGGTGGTGGTAAAATTGTTGCGACCGTTTCAGCCGATACTGGGCATTTTAACTACGCAATATTGCAGCATTGTACCGCATGAGGCGGTGGAAAAATATGGGAAAGATTTTCGCAGACATCCTTGTGGTACAGGACCTTTTCAATTTCAAAGTTGGGATGAAGGGCAAGCGATGGTGCTGCACAAAAACGAGCAATACTGGGAAAAAGATAGTATCGGTAAGCGCTTGCCATATGTAGATGCAGTGAAAGTGACTTTTTTTGATAACAAAGGCACAGAGTTTTTAAAGTTTCAGCAGCAAGAGTTAAGTTTTATAAATGATATAGATCCATCGTTTAAAGATGAGATTTTAACCAAGAAAGGCGAGTTAAGACCATCGTGGGCAGATAAGTTGACGATGCATAAAAATCCTTACTTAAATACTGAATATTTGGGTTTTTTGGTAGATGAAAATAATCCGCTTGTAAAAGGTTCGCCTACTAAAATAAAAGCTATTAGACAAGCCATCAACTATGCTATTAATCGTCCTCAGTTAATGATGTATATGCGCAATAGCATAGGCATTGCTGCTGAAGCTGGTTTTGTGCCGGGTGGCTTGCCATCTCGTAATACCGAATTGGTAAAAGGCTACCATTATAATCCTACAAAAGCAAAACAATTACTAAAAGAAGCTGGTTTTGCCAATGGCGATAATTTACCTGCTATAAGATTATTAACAATAGCCACCTATGCAGATATTGGTAGTTTTATTGCGAAGCAATGTGAAGAAGTAGGCATAAAAGTGCAGGTAGAAACGATACAAAAAAGTTTGCTACTAGAACAAACAGCCAAAAGCCAAGCCTTGTTTTTTAGAGGCAGTTGGATAGCTGATTACCCCGATGCTGAAAACTATATGGCCATGTTTTATAGTAAAAATCCTGCACCGCCTAACTATACCAATTATAAGAACCCTGCGTTTGATAAACTGTACGAAGCTGCTTTGCTAGAAACCAATGATAGCTTGCGTTATAGCTTGTACAGGCAAATGGATCAGATAGTAATAAACGATGCACCTGTAGTACCTATTTGGTACGATATGGTGATACATTTAGTAAATAAAAAAGTGCATGGGTTTTACCCCAATGCACTCAATTTATTAGAATTACGCCACGTAACTATATTGCATTAAAGCAATAAAAAACGCACCATATTGGGGTGCGTTTTTTATAATTATTGATACAATCCTCTAAATAATGGACGAGCAATATCCTCGGCTCTAAATGGCCAAGGTATGCCTGCAATCATAATGATCAATGCTAAAATATATAACCAAGACATTAGTCTGTGTTTCTTTAAAGCATTGCCAGGTTTCTTAGATTTTATGTGTGCGACAGTAATTAAAGTTATTGACAAAATCATCATTGTTGGGTGCTCAACTAGCCAAAAGCGTAAGTCCGCTCTTTTCATAATATCGCCCACTGTAAAATGTTCTATCATTACTTTAGGCAATCTATCGCTAAAATACTGGTAAATACCTATTAATAAATTAATATGTGAGGTTATTAACAAGCGCAAGCTCCATTTTTTATCTACACCATCAAAATCTTCATCTGCTTCTACATTTACTCTAATAATATTAACAACTAAGAAGATGATTAGTAACCATCTTAACAAACTGTGTAAACCTAATAATCCTGCGTACATATATTTTGTTTTAATTTTTTATTTAATATAGGTTTATTGGGTTTATTAGTATTATGGGTTGATAAAGAATTTTATATTTTGCAATAATAGTTATCAATTGTTAGATTTCAATATATTAGTCTAATTTTTATTAGAAATCCAATCTGCAATAAATATATTAGTGTCTCTTGTACCACCATTGTTTCTATTACTGCAAAACACAATCTTTTTACCATCGGCGCTAAACATCGGAAACGCATCGAATGCTTTATCAGTACTAATGCGTGTGAAGTTGCTTCCATCTGTATTTGTTATATACATATTAAATGGAAACCCACGTTTGGATTGGTGATTTGAACAAAAAATAATATTACCATCGGGCATAAAATTTGGTGCCCAATTGGCTTGCCCAAGTGCCGTTATTTGTTTTACATTACTGCCGTCAACATTTGCGGTGTACACCTCCATGTTAGTTGGAGCTACTAAATTTTCAGCCAATAGTTCTTTGTATTCTTTTATTTCTGCTTCAGTTTTTGGTCTGCTGGCACGCCAAATAATTTTTTTCCCATCTGGGCTAAACCATGCACCACCATCGTACCCCAATGTTTTAGTAATGCGGGTAACTTTTTCTGTTTTTAAATCCATGATGTACAAGTCTAGGTCGCCATCACGCATAGATGTAAATAACATTTTTTTGCCGTCAGGCGAAATGGTTGCTTCTGCATCGTAACCCTTAGTTTTAGTAAGTTGTTTTACAATTTTACCATTTAAATCGCTCATAAAAATGTCGAACGTTGCATAAATAGGCCAAATATATTTGTTGCCATATTTGCTTCTATCTGGTACAGGTGGGCAGGTATCTGCACCTAAATGCGTAGAGCCATATACAACATGTTTACCATCTTTTGTAAAATAGCCACAGGTAGTTCTGCCTTTGCCACTGCTTACCATTTTGTAAGTAAACTTGTCGCCCATTTTTTCTGGTACTTTACCAATAAATATTTGATCGCATAAAATACCGTCTTTTGGGTTGGTGCGCTGAAACACAATGTATTTGCCATCTGCGCTAAAATAAGCTTCAGCATTATCGCCGCCAAATGTTAGTTGCTGCATATTCTTGAAGTTTGCTTCACTTGCATATTGAATTGAGTCTACAGGTTTTTGATTTTGGGCAAAGCTTAAAAATGGTAGGGCAGCTAGTATAAGGGTAATTGCTTTCATGGTGCAAATAAAACGCTAAATGTGTATAAAGGTTTTAGTTTGTTGTAAAAAAACAGTCACTTTTAAAGTTTATCGCAAGTATTTTTGTTGAATGTATAAATTAAGTATTTGTGTCGTGATTTTTATAATGCTTGCATTAGGATGTAGGAATAACGAATTTTCTAAGAGCGAAAAAACTATTAAAGATGCTGCTTTTATTAAAAAAATGGCTAAGGCTGTAGCCGAAAATGGAGATAGCACTGGCCTGCGATTTGGCTATATTGAGGTATTAGACAGTGTTGGCGATTATACTACTGCCATTGCGCAAATGGATAGTTTA
>JAAFHG010000360.1 GCA_013297585.1 Chitinophagales bacterium | reverse complement strand
CAAGTGCATCATGAGTCGCCACAAGTGTTGGTAATAAAAAATGGCGAATGTGTGTACGATGAAAGCCATTATGGTATTTCTATGGACGAAATAGCAGAGCAAACTGCTAACTAATTAGCTGATTTACATACAAAATTTATCAACAGCAAATAATTGCAACCCTAAAATAATGTGTATATTTTACACATTTATATATTGCAGTTCAATATTGTTTTATTATTGCCAAAATAACTTCTGTTTTATGAACTTTAGAAACTACTCGGTTCCTTATCAGATTAATGAAAATTACAGCAAAAAAGCTGCGTATTTTTCAATGGAATTTGCTATTCACCAGCCACTAAAAATATATAGTGGTGGTTTAGGTTTTTTATCTGGTTCGCACTTACGTAGTGCTTACGAGTTACGCCAAAATATGGTAGGCATAGGCATTTTATGGAAATATGGTTACTACGATCAAACACGTAATCAAGACCAAACTTTGCAGCCCGCTTGGATGGAAAAAAACACGTCCTTTCTTCAAGATACAGACATTAAGTTTCAAATATTAATACATGATGCACCAGTTTGGGTAAAGGCTTACTACCTAGCACCAGAAACCTTTAATACTGCACCATTATTCTTATTAAGTACCGATATGCCTGAGAACGATTATGTTTCTCAAACCATTTGTCACCGTTTATACGATGCGAATGTTGCTACCAAGGTTGCACAGTTTATTTTATTGGGTATTGGCGGTGCAAAATTGATGGACGAAATTGGCTTTAATCCAGATGTGTATCATTTAAACGAAGCACACGGTATTTCTTCTGCTTTTTACTTATTAAATAAATTTAGAAGCGTAGAAAAACTAAAAGAACATTTAGTATTTACAACACACACACCAGAAGAAGCTGGAAACGAAAAACACGACTTATACTTATGCCATAAAATGAGCTATTTCTGTGGCTTAAGTATTGATGAAGTGCGTAAATTGACTGGTACAGAAGACGATCAATTTAACCACTCATTAACCGCCTTACGTTTTGCTCGCAAAGCCAATGGTGTAAGTGCTTTACATGGTGTTGTTTCTAGAGATATGTGGGGTAAACATTCTGGTATTTGTGATATTATTTCTATCACCAACGCGCAAAACTGGAAATACTGGGCAGACAAGCAATTATATGGTTTTAAAGACAGCGGCAACGATTTTGGCTTTGATGACCGTAAGAAATATTTAAAGAAACGTGCCTTTGAAATTATTGCTGATCAAACGGGTAAAATATTTGATCCTAATGTTTTAACAATTGTATGGGCAAGACGTTTTGCAGGTTACAAACGTGCCGATATGTTGACTTACGACATGGAACGTTTTGAAAGATTGCTTAGCAATATTAAACACCCAGTACAAATTATCTGGGCAGGTAAACCTTATCCTTTCGATTATCCAGCTATAGGTACTTTTAATAATTTAGTACACATCAGCAAAAAATATAAAAACGTAGCGGTATTAATAGGCTACGAATTGGCTTTAAGTAAGCGCTTAAAACAAGCAGCTGACATTTGGCTAAATAACCCTCGTGTACCACGTGAAGCAAGTGGCACAAGTGGTATGACGGCTGCAATGAATGGCGCTGTAAACTTTAGTACAGATGATGGATGGATACCAGAATTTGTAGACCATGGTAATAATGGTTTTGTAGTACCAAAAGCAGACTACGACAACATGAATACCCACCAGCAAGACGAATACGATTTAAATAAAACTTACGAAATTTTAGAAAATCAAATTTTGCCTTTGTACTACGATAATTACGATACTTGGAGACAAATTATGAAAAACGGTATGAGAGATGTGCGTTTCCAATTTGACAGTAACCGTATGGCTCACGAATACTACGAATTGATGTATAAATAAGTCCACAGTCGATAGACCATTGACGATAGTTAAAACCGTCCAAAGCTTCATTGCTTTGGGCGGTTTTTTATGCAAATACATTCTAGCCAACAAAAAAATTACTTTGTAAATACATGATGAGTATCATTAAATGGTATGATGCTACTCATCAATTAGAGCTTTCTTACACCTGTAACTTGCACCCGATTTAACGCATCCGGATACAATAAATCACCACGATTGCTACTATTTTGAAATTGAACATATCGTTCAAATAACCAATCGAGTTGGTATTTTTAGTTGTGCACACTGCGTGATACTGACTTGGTACAAAACATGTTTTATGAATACAGACAATGTAAAACAGTTACATGACACCATCAGTAGAATTAGGCAAGCGCAAAAACAGTTTGCCAAATTTTCTCAAGAACAAGTAGATGAAATTTTTAGGCATGCAGCTATTGCAGCCAACAATGCAAGAATTGAGCTTGCAAAAATGGCTGTTGAAGAAACAGGCATGGGCGTAGTAGAAGATAAAGTGATTAAAAACCATTTCGCTTCAGAATTTATTTACAACCAATATAAAGATACTAAAACCTGTGGCGTAATAGACAACGACGAAGCATTTGGTATTACACATATTGCCGAACCAATTGGCTTGATAGCGGCCGTTGTACCTACTACCAATCCTACTTCTACCGCTATTTTTAAAGCACTAATTTGTTTAAAAACACGCAACGGTATTATTTTCTCACCACACCCTAGGGCTAAAAAATCTACCATTGCTGCTGCGCAAATAATACTTGATGCTGCCGTAAAAGCTGGCGCACCAGAAGGCATTATTGGTTGGATTACTGAACCATCAGTAGAACTATCTCAAATAGTAATGGCCGAGGCCGATTTAATTTTAGCAACAGGTGGCCCAGGTATGGTACACGCAGCTTACGCATCTGGCAAACCTGCCATTGGTGTAGGTGCTGGTAATACACCGGCTATTATTGATGAAACTGCCCATTTAAAAATGGCTGTCAACTCAATTTTATTATCAAAAACCTTTGATAATGGCGTTATCTGCGCATCTGAACAATCTGTAATTGTATTAAAAGAAGTGTACCAAGAAGTTCATCAAGAATTTGAAGACAGAGGTGCTTATTTCTTAAAAGGTGACGAACTAGATAAAGTAAGAAATATTATACTAGTAAATGGCGTGTTAAATGCCAATATTGTAGGGCAAACAGCATCAAAAATTGCCACACTTGCTGGCTTTACAGTACCAGAAAATACTAAAATTTTAATAGGCGAAGTAACATCTGTAGAGCTAGAAGAACCATTTTCTCACGAAAAACTATCTACTATTTTGGCTATGTACAAAGCCAAAAACTTTGATGATGCGCTTACAAAAGCAGTGCGTTTGGTAGAACTTGGCGGTTTTGGCCATACCTCTGTGCTATACACAGATGCAACCCATTCACAAGACAGAATTGACAAATTTGGCGCTACTATGAAAACTGGTAGAACCATCATCAATATGCCATCTTCTCAAGGGGCTATTGGTGATATCTACAACTTTAAACTAGCACCATCTTTAACCTTAGGTTGTGGTAGCTGGGGCGGCAATTCAGTATCTGAAAACGTAGGTGTAAAACATTTAATGAACATTAAAACCGTAGCCAGTAGGCGAGAAAATATGTTATGGTTTAGAGTACCCGAAAAAACATACTTTAAATACGGCTGCTTACCTGTGGCCTTGCGTGAACTAAAAGATTTGGGCAAGAAAAAAGTATTTATTGTTACCGACAAAGTATTGTACGATTTAGGTTATACCGATATGCTGGTAAAAGTGCTAGACGAACTTGGCATCAACCATAAATTGTTTTACGATGTATCACCAGACCCAACATTGGCTTGTGCAAGAAAAGGCGCAGAAGAAATGTTGAGCTATCAGCCAGATACCATTGTCGCATTAGGTGGCGGTTCACCAATGGATGCAGCAAAAATTATGTGGGTATTGTACGAGCATCCAAAAGAAAGATTTGAAGACTTGGCTATGCGATTTATGGACATTCGTAAAAGGGTGTATCATTTTCCTAAAATGGGCGAAAAAGCACTGTTTGTGGCCATCCCAACATCAGCAGGTACAGGCTCTGAAGTAACACCATTTGCTGTAATTACCGATGAAAAAACTGGTGTAAAATATCCGTTGGCA
>JAAFHG010000029.1 GCA_013297585.1 Chitinophagales bacterium | reverse complement strand
GATATGGAGAGATTTGTATAATCTGTCGATTTGTTTAAGCATTAAATTTTACCGTGAAAAGAAAAATAACATTGCATCTTACCCAGTAAATTCTTTTTCAAGTATATCTAGGTACTTTCTAAACGTATAGATTTTATTACGTTGTATTTCTTTGTCCTGCTCTAATATTCGAAGGTTTACAAAAGAGGTCACCAGCTTTTGTGCCGTGTTGTAGGCACTGCCAGTTAACTCGACCACATCATTGATTGTTAAGACTGGTGTATGGCAAAGCTGTTCCAATAGCGTATTCGCATTTGCATGGGTACGTAAGGGCTCTGTTTCAATTTTACGGGTACAGTCTTCAAGCAATGTATCAATAGCCCAAGCCCTTTTGACAATATCTTCCGCTGAGGCTCTGATGCCACGTAAGTAAAACTTTATCCAGCCTTCATAATCCGATTTTGTCCTTACCGCTTCCAGCCTGTCGTAATATTCACTGCGGTATTTCATGAAGTAGAAAGAAGGGTAAAGTACTGGCTCATTGATAATGCCGTAATCTAAAAGCATCAATACCAATAATAGCCTTCCGATACGGCCATTGCCATCAAGGAATGGATGTATTGTTTCAAACTGTACATGTGCAAGCCCTGTTTTAATCAGTGGCAATATTGTTGCATCCTCATGGATGAACTTTTCTAAATCAGCAATTAGGTTTTCAACATAGTGAGCAGGGGGCGGAACAAGGCTGCCAACAAACACTGGCACTTTCCTGTATTGTCCTGGGCTTTTGCTTTCTCCACGCACACCCGATAAAAGCTTTGAATGGCAATCCCTGATAAGTCTTGATGAAATCGGTAGGTTCTTTTCTCGCATCAGGTGAATACCATGTTGGAGAGCGTTTATATAATTGAGAACCTCCTGCACATTCTTGTTCTCGTTTTTCTGTTTTGGATTATATTCAAGCACCTGCGTAAGCGTTGTGTTGATATTCTCTATCTGGCTGGTATAAACAGCTTCCTTTGCCACATAAACATCAAGGAACTGCCTTTTGCTAGGAATGCGGCTTTGGGCTTCGGCAAACTTGCCCAAACTCTGCATGGCTTCGCCGTAAAGCTCCAACAACTCCTTATCAAGCTCGATATTTGGAACGGGAGGCAAAGGGCTTGGCACAAAATGGGCATGCTCGCTAAAGGTTTCGTAATGACCGCTTCTTGATGATTTATTTTTCATGTTATTGTCCTGAATTGAAATAAGGGTGATGTTCTAAGTGTCTTATTTCATCTTTATTCAAAATTATGAAATAAAAGAAAAGAAAAGTCAATGTTATTTCAGAAAATAACGAATATCTGAAATAAGGATGAATTTTTTGAGCTCTTATTTCAATTTCCAGCGTTTGATACCCATATTTATATCCATAAATACCCATAAGTAGATAGCCCTTTAGTAATTAAGCACACTATTCAAAGCATCATCTGTGTCTTTATTGATAAAATTGGCTTGATAGCCAACAGTCGTGGTAATAGATGAATGCCTGTAAAGTTTCTGCAATAGCTGCAAAGGGATTTTGTCAACAGATACGCTGGCAAACGTATGTATGGTAATGTGCATGGTGAGTGTCTTATTTATTTCTGCTAATGGTGCTACTTGTGTACGCAAACATTTATCAACGGCACTACGCTCACTTAACTTTAGCTTGTTAATGACATACGCTCTATACTTTTCAAGCATCACTGGAGTGATATACCGAAACGCAATATCGCCACCAGAAACGCTCTAAAATGCTTTATTCGTGGCTTTTCAGAAGTGTATTGATTGTACTTGCCAGCTTCTTTTAAACGCTCAACAAAAGCATCTGCTTGTGCAAAAAAAGTACTACCAGCAGAAGGCTTGATTTTCTGCTTTACTGACGATGCACTAACAAGCGTTTTATTGATTTGTGCTTCTAAGGCTGTATTCGTTGCCTCTGACAGTTTTTTCAAAAGCAGGTTATTAAGCCTGGCACTATTAGGGTGCGATTTTTTAACAGTGGAACTTACCTTATCCTAATAAGTCTCTTTGATGGAATAGCCTACGTGTATAAAGCTTGTCTTCCTATCTTTAGTAATGCGTATGCAAGCGGATATGTGCCGCCTTTATTTGCTTTTTACGAACAACAATTTTGATTGCTGACATGGTAACTCTTTAAAAATGGTACAACATTTTATTATTTTAGATAAAATAATAAACACTTATTATCAATGGTTTACGTCCATATTAAACCATTAATTTCTAAACTGAAAATCCTTGTGGGCCTGTTCGGTCCTGGCTCACACCATATCTACAAAAACATAAACCCATACTAGTTGTGTGTTTCGTGTTTTATACCCATTTTTAACAGACATAATCTATTTTTATTTTCTAGGCGCAGACACACACAACAACTTTCTACAATGATTGTACACGGGTGTTTCTATAAGTTTATACAAGGCAATAGCTATTAGCCACAGCAATATAAAATTCCTATCTGGGAGTATCACCCACGTTTTTAAACGAAGATTGACGTAGCTAATATGAATTAAATAGAACGCAAAAGAAGCATTACCTAGTAATACTAATAGCTTACTACCAAGTAAGCGTTGTAGTACAGTCGCTTCGCAAATAAGCCCTGCTAAAAGTATCGCAATACTCGCTGGCAATAAGGTTTTAGACAGCAACATGCCCATAGGATGGTTATACCCATGGTGATAAGGATCTGGCTGGAATAAACCAATGCTATACACAGTTGCAAGCAAAGTAATAATACCAATAATCGTTTTATAAGGTATGTTTATTAGCCATGCACGCTGTTGCCTTATCCCTTTTGCAAGAAGCATACCTGCTAAAAAATCTGTAGCCCTACCAGGAAAAGTACCCATTAGTAAAAAATGTGTTGGTGTAAAAAAGCGTTGCGTATTATGATTAATTAATTGCCAAACACTACCAATAGCCCAATAAGCTGCATATAAGCCTATTAACGCTAGTAACAACCACACAATATGCTTTTGCCCAAGAAAAAATAACAACGGCGCTAATAAGTAAAAATTGAGTTCTACAGTAAGCGACCATGCTTGGTTAATACCGTCTAAATTATGTACGTCACTAAAGCCATGTGCAAGCGTGTAGGTAAGTGCAGAAAAATGATAATTGCCATAAAGCTTGTCTAAATAATAAACGGTTAATATTACCCAATATAAAGGTAGTATTCTGGCACACCGTACCAAGCAATAGCGCCAATAGTTGTTAGCAGATTGTAGCGGCTTATCTTCATACGTATAGGCAATTAAAAAGCCACTCAACACAAAAAACAACGTTACCCCAATGTGACATTCATTTGCCAAACGCATTACCTCTGGATGTAGCCAACTGTACCAATACTTTCGATTATGATAGATAAACACCATACACACAGCAATACACCTAATACCTGTAAGTGCTTGAAAACGTTGGCTTTTAGCTGGTGATGTGGTAGCAATCATAGGGTTGGTTACTAAATGTAGTGGGCAATTATTTTATTAGGGTGTACTAAAGCGCTTTTGGTTTTGGAAATAACCGAAAAGTTGTATTATCGCATAGTTGTATTATCGTATAATGGCTAGTACATCTGCATCGTCTTCTATATTGCGCATTTCTCGTAGTATTTGTGGGTAGCGCCATGCTACACGTACGCTAGCAGGCTTTACAGAAAAGCGCTTTGGATTTGGCAAGCAGGCAATAATCATAGCGGCTTCTTGGCGGCTTAGTTGCTTAGCGCTTTTGCCAAAATACTGATGCGCAGCAGCTTCAATACCAAAAATACCTGGTCCCATTTCTATGGTGTTTAAATACACTTCTAGTATGCGCTTTTTACCCCAAATTAATTCTATCAGCAAGGTAAAATAGGCTTCTGGCACTTTGCGTACGTACTTTAAAACACCGCCACCACCAAATAGAAATACATTTTTAGCTGTTTGCTGTGTAATGGTACTTGCGGCTGCGCCAAGTGGCAGCTTTTTCTTTTTACCTTTTCTTGGCTTAAAGCTTTTTTCTATCGCATCTAAATCAAAGCCGTTGTGATCGGGGAAAGTTTGGTCTTCACTAGCAATGGCAGCGAGTTTTACATTGTACGAAATCTCATCCCAGCTTACATAATCTCGCTTTAGGCCATAGTTAAAGCCATTGGTAATTTGTGTGATGGTAATAGGTGGCATTACCCAACGGCAAATAATTAAATACAATAAAGACGACACAAACATGAAGAGTAGTATGCGCTTGGTAAAGCGCCAAATACGTTTGCCCCAAGATAGTTTTGCTCTTTTTGCCATAACACTTTGTTGCTACGAATTACGGTGAAATGCTTGAAACTTGCTACAGCATTGGTAAGTTTTAAGGCGCAACAACATGATTTGAGCTAAATAGCTGGTACTTTTTACCAATAATATAGGTGTCTTTATGTGTGCGATGCAGCAATGTACCTATTGCAAAAATGCCGGTGGCAATACCTAAGCGAGTGCCATTATCAATAGAAAAAATAGGTTCGTTTTTACCAATACCATTGATGATATTTAAGCCCATATAGCCTGCACTACCTATTTGCAGCAGCGTGCCATTGGTTAAAAAAGCTAGGCCGTCAGATGTTTTTGGTAGGGCATGAATTTCATTAAGATGAATTTTAAACAGGCCAAAACGCACAGTATCTACAGTAGGCAAGCCGAAGTAATTGGCTACTTGTCTTATAGCCATTTGGTCTATAAACAAACTGTCTTCTTTAATCAGTTTTATTCTGCCCTCAATCCATTGATAATTACTAAGCTGCAAGCGTATATAACCTGTAGGAAAAAACGTTTGAATCGTTTGGTTGTGCTTCCGCAAAACAACAAAGCCCTGCTGTGCATTGGCTTGTATGTAAATGGCGGTAAAGAGTAGTAATAAGAGTCGCCTCATAGCCTATTTGGTATATAGCATGAAGATAGCGATATGCGATTGACGAAAGCTTGCTTATTTGTTAAAAAACAATTGCTTTACTATTAAAAACAAACCAAAAATTACCATCAAGGCACCTACTATTTGGTTAATAATATGTAGATTTTTAGATGTAAGCTTTGGTTTTAAAATGCCAGCCAATTTCACCTTTAAAATATCGGTACACAATACAGTAAGCAAGCAAGTACCGTACACAATAAAGCGGTATCTCATTGGGAAAGCTTCATTGGCAGCATCGGCTATAATAGTAGCGCTCCATGCAAACCAAAATAAAAATATCCCTGGGTTTAAAATATTGATGATATAGCCTGTTGCAAAAATGCCAGCTAAGTCTCTTTTGCTTAGTACGCTAGCTTCTAGCGTAGCATCTTCATGCGGTTCTTTCTTAAAAAAGTAACTGTAAATACCTAGGCCTATTAAAAAACAACCACCTACTAACGCAATCATTTTTTGGTGGCTTAATGCTTCTTGAAAAAAGCTACCGAAGAAATTACAAACCACCACCACACTAATATCGCTTAAAGAGATGCCTGCAATAAACGCATAGCCAGCTTTGTGACCATTATTGATACTTTGCTTAATAATAGCAAAAATGACTGGACCCACTGAAATGCCCAACAAAATACCTAGAATAATTCCTTTGATAAAGCCTGCCAACATGCGCACAATTTATAGCCTATAAAGGTAACGTAGGGATGTATATGTTATCTTTTGAAATAGCACAAAAATTGGATAAAAATATAACAAGTATAGTTTTCCATATTTTAGCAAATTGTTTTTACCCCCCCGAATCTACTTAAATGAAAAAAATTATTTATTTGCCACAAGAAAAGTGGGAAGAAATTCTTGTACCCAATTGTACAGGCATTACAAAGAAATACGCCATCTCTAATTTGGGCCGAGTTGCTAGCTATACAACTAGTATAAACGAAGGAAGACTAATTGCAAGAAAATCTAACGCCAAAGCTCCAGCAGAAATTACTTTTAAAGTTGCAGGCAAAAAGCTGCGAATAAAGGTTCATAAGCTTGTAGCGGAATATTTTTTACCAAAACCACCAGAAAACTTTACTTACATTATACACATAGACAGAAACACGGCAGATAATAATGCAAGTAACTTAATGCATGTTAGTTATAGTATGTATTTACAGTATTTGTCTGGTAAAAACATAGCCTCGCTACAGCCACTAAAACTATATGTAGGCGAAATTGCTAAAACAATAAACGAGCCTTTTGCACAAAAAAAATACGCCATTACAAGCTTGGGTAGGCTTATAAGTTTTAGTAATGTGATAGAAGATGGTGCGGTTATAGATGGCGCTATGCATAAAGAAGGATATAAAATTTGGCGATATAAAATTGGTAGCCAATACAAGCACAAGCTAGTGCACCGCTTAGTTGCCGAATATTTTTTGCAAAAACCATCAGATGCGCACCAATTTGTTATTCACTTAGATCATAATAAATTAAACAATGTACCACAAAATTTGCAGTGGGCTACCCAAGAACAACTAACGTTGCATAGCGCATTAAGTGAAGCCGTAATACAAAAGCGTAGCCATACAACTGATTATTTTGTGCAAAAAGGCCGAGGCGCAAAGCTTACTTTGGGCAAGGTAATGCTACTAAAAAAGATTCTAAAAGAAGCCAATAACCCCACTAGAAAACGTTTAATAGCCAAGCAATTTGGTATCTCGTCTATGCAACTATTTCGTATTCAAACGGGTGAAAACTGGGGCTGGTTAAATGAAACAACATCATAGAATCATCTTTCGATTAACGAAAATTAAGCAACAACACACAATTAGTAGTTGTATTTAGCCCATTTCGTAAATGGCATTTGTTACTTTTGCATTAGTTAAATATTTAGTTATGATTAAAACAGGTAATCCTATCATTAGTATATATACAGAGATGACACCCAACCCAGAAACGATGAAGTTTGTGGCTAATAAGTTATTGTATCCTGGTAAAAGCATAGATTTTGGTGACGAAAGCTTAGCTGGCCCCTCGCCTTTGGCTAAAGAATTATTTAGTTTTCCATTTATAAAAAGCGTATTTATTGCTAGTAATTTTATTACCCTTACCAAAACACTTGATACAGAAGATTGGCAAGATGTAATACCTACCATTAAGCAATTTTTAAAAGATTACTTAGAAAATGGTGGTGTAGTGGTAAATGATGACGAGGTTGCTAAAACCAAACAAGAAGCTAGCAATACTGTAAGTGCAGATGATGATGACATTGTAAAACGCGTAAAAGAATTGCTGGAAAACTATGTAAAGCCTGCTGTAGAAATGGATGGCGGTGCTATACAGTTTAAAAGTTATAACGATGGTATAGTAAACTTAATGTTACAAGGTAGCTGTAGTGGCTGCCCATCTAGCATGATAACCTTAAAAGCAGGTATAGAAGGTATGATGAAACGGATGATACCCGAAGTAAAAGAAGTGGTAGCAGAGGCAGAATAAAGCATTTGTTGTGATGGTTGAATATTGAAAGCATCTCTGTAATTAGGGGTGCTTTTTTGTTGCCGCTATTTATAGCAAAGCATCCAAAGCCGCTTTTTTGCTTTGCTTTCTAGCTTTAGCGTCTGCCAATATCTTGTCTAAGAAAATAGCCCCGCCAATGCTCCAATACCAACCATCGAAATTGTTTTTTAAATCACTTTCAAAAATGGTTTTGCGTAGGCCAGTCATAGCATTGATACCTATATAGGTTAAAAAATGTAAGCCCTTTATATCTGGCGCTTTGAAGTTGAAAGAAATACCAACACCAGCTGGTACAAAGTCTTGCTTGTCTTCAACAGTTACAATAGTTGCTGGTATATTACCGTTACGCCTTCTATTGGCCGAGTCTAAAACCGCCCTTCCATAGCCAAGTTCAAACACCAAACTCATTTCTACTAATTCTTTTTGAAACAAGTACGGCTCGTAATAAATAGTACCAAAATATAATTTACGTTGCAATTTGCTTGTTGGTCTACCCAAGGCGTCCGTTTTTACAATAGTGGTGTCTTGGTTTAAAAAATAGCCACCAATACCCACTTTGTATTTATCATTTACAATAACACCCACACGGTAACCCCAAATATTCACACTCTCTTTATCTATAAAAGAGAAGCGTTGATCAAAATCGGTATTTGGTTTTAGAGAAAGTTTAGTTTTTTTTATAGGTATCACAGTTGTTGTACCGTCTTGAGCCGTAGCACAATTGCACAAACACACCATTGCAGCCTCCAAAAGCATCATTAAAACTATGTGGCCAAAATGTTTCATGCAAATAATTTGTGCTTGTTGCTTAGTACTCATTGATGTATAATAATGTAACAATGCTGCTTATAGTTGCTTTTTAAGAATTAGGGCTTTTACTGTTTCTACTTTTACATCTTTAGCTTGTTTAGTGGCATCGCTACTTGGAAGCACTAAAATATCTGGTAATACACCTCTACCATCTTGTAGCCTGCTACTATCAATTACTAGCTTGTACAAAGGTAGTATTACACGTAATTTGCTATTTGGTAAAATGATAGTAGGCAGAAACATTGCCGAGTTACCATAATACCCGCCACCACTTTCTTCACCTACAATGGTAACGTTTTTTTGCCCTTTTAAATTGCTAGTAAATAAGGTTGCAGCCGAAAAGCTTAGCCCACCTTGTAACACATAAATGCCCCCATCAAAATGATATTTTGTTGCTGGCTTAGTAATTTTTCGTTCTTCATCTTGTTTGTGGTATCTACCATCAGCTTTCTTTTTACTAAACAAGTGCATGGGTAGCCACAAAAAATACGACTGTGGTATATATTTTTTATACTTGATATTGTTAGTAATAGCAGCAATGGTATCGCCAGTTTTAAATGGTTTATCTACAAAATACTTGGTTAAAAAAGTGCTATTTTCTAGCCTCCCGCCGGTATTTTCTCTTACATCTACCACAACATTTTTAATCTGCTGTTGTGCTATTTTTTTCATGCTTTGCCTAAAAAATGGCTTCAGCCTGCCGCTAAATGTAGCCACCCGTAGCATTGCTGTACTATTAGCTGTGTCTATAGTTAGCGAACGTTTCGCTAATAATTGTACTTGCTTTTGTTGATGTTTGGATGGTTTTTTTACAATTGTTGGTGGCGTTACAGGCTTACCAATTGTATCTTTTTTGTGCTTAGTCGTATCTTTTACAGGGCTAAAGTTTTTTATAATTTTCGTTTTGGCAATGCTAGCAGCATCTAAGTAACCAATACTATACGTGCTATCTACACCAAAAGCAAGCTTATACCAACTAGGAAAATTGCTACTTATTACCTGACTTTTAAACCCGTTACTATTACCATCTGTACTTATTAATGGAAATATTTTTGCCATTAATTCTTGAGCATTTTTACCATTAATAGCGGTAATGATAGTACCTCTTTTAAAAATAGAATCTTTAGGAAACAAACTTCCTAAAACCACCATACTATCGCCCCAAGTTTTTATAGATAATGGAAAACAAGGATAGCGATGTTGTTCTATTACCTTAGAATAATTCTTAGAAAATCTAACAGCCGTATGGCCACATTTTACTTGGCTAATTACCGATGCTACGTTGTTTCTGAAAGTTACTTCTGTGAGCGAATCTGTAATGGAATTAATGGCCGCATTAAACGCAGCATCAAGTGTATCTTTTGGTGTGTACCAATACAAACTAGGGTGATTGGCTTCTAATATTTTTTTTAATAGCACCACATCTTGTTGTAGTTGTGGTGCTGCTGTTTTTTGGTTAAATTGGTAATGTCTTATTTTAGATGATGTGCAAGCTGTAAATACACAAGCTAAAGCGATGATCCTTACTAAACGTTGCTGCATACAAATGTTGAGATGATTAAAATTTACAAGAGCCCATTGCTATTTTACAAAAGCATTCCAGCCTTGTGCTGTAATTGGGTGCGTGTTGCCACCTTTAGTTTGAAATTTACAGCCTTCTTCAATATCAGTCATGTAACCAATTACAGCTATTTCTTCATTTAACGTTATTTTATCATAATCTTCTTGCTTTAGGGTAAATATTAGCTCGTAGTCTTCACCACCACTAAGGGCACAAACAGTTGGGTCAAGGCCAAATTTAAAAGCTGCTTTACGTGCTGCATCGTGTATAGGTAGCTTTTCTTCGTAAATGTTACAGCCAAGATTGCTTTGTCTGCATAGGTGTAAAATTTCGCTACTTACACCATCGCTTACATCCATCATAGATGTAGGTATAATATCATTTGCAGCAAAAAACTCAATCATATCTTTTCTAGCTTCTGGCTTTAAGAGCCTTCTTACTATATAATCTTCACCTTCTAGGTCTGGTTGTATTTGCGGGTTTTCTAGATAAATCTGCTTTTCTCTTTCCATTAATGTAAGACCTAAAAAAGCACCCCCTACATCACCACTTACACATATTAAATCGCCTTTTTGTGCAGTGCTACGTTTTACAAATTTATCTGGCGTTACTTCGCCAATGGCAGTTACAGAAATAATGAAACCTTTTTGAGAAGAAGACGTATCGCCACCAACTAAATCCACACCATGTTTTTCGCAAGCGGCATAAATACCTTCGTAAAATTCATCCAAAGCTTCTACACCAAAGCGGTTGCTGATACCAATGCTTACCGTAATTTGTGTAGGCATGGCATTCATAGCGTAAATGTCGCTTAGGTTTACCATTACACTTTTATAACCAAGGTGCTTTAAAGGGGTGTACATTAAATCGAAGTGAATACCTTCTATTAATAAATCTGTGGTAATGACTGTTTGCTTACCAAAATGATCTATCACTGCAGCATCGTCACCAACGCTAAGCACGGTTGATGCATTGTGTGTTTCGAAGTTTTTGGTAAGGTGTTCTATTAGGCCAAATTCGCCTAAACTGCTTATTTCTGTTCGTGTAATTTCTGACATTGAATAGTATTTTCTTTAACAAATAGACAAGCTTTGCTGCCACTGTAAACCTGCTGAATAAAGTTATAAACGTACATACCGATAGCTATCGGTAGAGTGACATAACAGGAGTTACATAGTAGTACTGCTGCTGGTTACATAATTCTACCCTAAATTCCCACCGTTCACAACCATCTGTAAATCAGCATGAATTTTGCCATTGGTAGCTATAATGCCTGGCTGGTAAGGGTTGTAATAATTGCCTTTTAGGTCGGTTACTTTACCGCCCGCTTCCTCAACAATTAAAAAGCCGGCTGCGCTATCCCAAGCTTGTAGTTTATGC
This sequence comes from Chitinophagales bacterium, assembly GCA_013297585.1. Taxonomy (GTDB): domain Bacteria; phylum Bacteroidota; class Bacteroidia; order Chitinophagales; family Chitinophagaceae; genus Parasediminibacterium. Next base: position 6,091 of record JAAFHG010000029.1, on the reverse strand, counting down.
TCGTAAAAACCATCAAAACGGCCGCAAGCAACCCAGCATAAATCAATAGCAGCACTACCAAGGCGTCTTACAGGAATGCCATTACGAATGAGTTTTTCAAATACCTGCAAAGGCCCGTTTTCTTCATCCAAATAACTATATGGAAAACCAGTAACCAAGCAGCTTTCAGCTAATTTTTCCTTCTTGCTTACATGAATAATTTTATCGTTTAACGTTGCGCCAAAACCACGCTGTGCAAAGAAAAATTCGCCAATAAAAGGGTTGTAAACAGCTCCCATTTCCATTACACCATTTTTCTCTAGCCCAATACTTACGCAGCAAATAGGAATACCATTAGCAAAATTGACTGTGCCGTCAATAGGATCAATAATCCACTTGTATTCGCTATTTTGTTCTAAAGCACCAGCTTCTTCACTTAAGATAAAATGGTCGGGATAACTTGCCTTAATGGTAGCAAAAATGGCTTCTTCGCTTTTAAAATCGGCCTCGGTAACTAGGTTGTTAATGCCCTCTTTGTTAGAGATTGTAAATTGCTTATCAAAATAATCTTTCATTACTGCTGCACCAGCCTGTGTTGCATCTAGTAAGGTTTGCTTTAAACTCATGCTGCAAAAATAACCGTTGCGTAGGTTGTATTTTAAAATGATTTGTACATATTTGGAAACTGACGGTTAAAAATCGTACTTCGCAGTTGTGAGATTATAGGTAGCAGATAATTGGTGATAGATTTTTTCACCATAAATCATGAATCATAAATTACAAATTGGTGAATGCTTGTTTCCATTATTATAGTTAATTATAACGTAAAATATTTTCTAGAACAATGCCTTAACTCGGTATTAAGAGCCACCGAAACTATTACGGCAGAAGTATTTGTGGTAGATAATAACTCTACCGACGGCAGCCTGCAATATTTAGAACCAAAATTTCCTACGGTTCACTTTATACCCAACGATACCAATGATGGCTTTGCAAAAGCGAATAATAAAGCCCTGCAATATTGCAATGGTGATTATATTTTATATCTTAATCCCGATACCATTATTTGCGAAAATTGTATTCGACGATGCGTACAATTTTTTGAAAGCAATGCAGATTGTGGTGGTGTGGGCGTAAGAATGATTGATGGTAGTGGTAATTTTTTACCAGAAAGTAAACGGGCCTTTCCCTCGCCAAGGGCGTCGTTTTTTAAATTAACTGGCCTAGCAAAAGTATTTCCTCATTCTAAGGTTTTTAACCAATATGCACTAGGCCACTTAGACGAGTACAAAAACCATGAAGTAGATGTTTTAGCAGGTGCATTTTTAATGAGCCGCCGCTCTATTATTGAAGCCTGTAAAGGCTTTGATGAGATATTTTTTATGTATGGTGAGGATATTGATCTTAGCTATCGCATACAGAAAATCGGCTATAAAAACTATTATTTAGCAGATACAAGTATCATTCACTTTAAAGGCGAAAGCTTAAAAAAGGGTAGCAGTAACCATGTAAAAATGTTTTATGGCGCCATGAGCATTTTTGTACTAAAACATTTTGGTAAAAGCAAAGGTGTTTTATTTGCTAATGGTATACAACTTGCCATTTTACTAAGAGCCTCGGTAGCATTTTTAAAACGTGGCTTTAAAAAAATAGGCTTACAAATTTTAGATGCTATAACTATTGTTGCGTCCTTGTTTTTTGTAGAAAAATGTTGGATACATTTTGAACGTAACGGGCAGCCATTTACACAAACCGCCGAACCATATTTTATTATTGGGTTTGCAACTATTTATCTAATTGCAGCGGCTTTATCTGGTATGTACGATAAGTTGTATAAACCCTTAAAAGCTATTTGGGCAAGTTTTATTGGTATTATCGTAATGATTGCCACTTACTCGCTTTTACCAGAAAACCAGCGCTTTTCTAGAGGTGTTATTATTATTGGTGGCTTATTGGCTGGCGCATTTGTTACAGCTTCTAGGTGGGTTTTTGTAAAACTGGGCTTTATAGAAAACCAAAGAGATGAAAGTAAAATAAAGCAAACGTTTATCGTAGGCAGCACAGACGAGTTTAATTACGTGGCTGAAATATTTAAAAAAGCGGGCTTGGAAGAGCGTATTGTGGGTAGGGTTGCTATTGGTAATGATGTAGACGCGGCTATTGGTAATCTATATCAATTGTATTTGCTAATCGTATCTATGCAAATAGAAGAAGTGGTGTTTTGCGAAGGCACGCTCACTTACTATCAAATTATACAAACTATACAAACACTGCCGCACAATATTAGCTATCGCTTTATTGGTAACCATACAAACAGTATAGTAGGTAGCGATAGTAATGCTACAACGGGTGAAACCTTTACAGCTGAGGGTTTTTACCAGATTAACCAATCGTATCATAAGCGTATGAAACGCCTAGTAGATGTGTGTACATCTCTAATAATTTTACTGGGTTTTCCCGTTCATTTGCTACTATTAAAAAATAGCGTTAAAGTATTTAAAGATGCTGTTAGCGTTTTGCTACACAATAAAACCTGGATAGGCTACTGCACTAGCAACACACATTTACCAATAATGAAAAGTGGAGTACTTAGTTGCTATGGCTTACGCACACAACTTGCACATCCATTAAGCCAAAGTGCCTTACAAAAGTTAGATGCGTTGTATGCTAAAAATTATGACTTTTGGCAAGATGTACGCTTACTTATGAGAAACTATAAAAACATAGGCGATTAAATTATCGTTTGTTTGACTATTAAAAACGCAAGACAAAGATTATTTTCGCAACAATTTGTTTAGTTTCGTTTAAAGCATCATTATAACCCCTATTTGCTAACGATGGCTATTATTGACATTAAAGTTCCTGCAACAATTTCCCGTGCATTAGGCTTGCCCGAAAGTAGCCCAAGACGCACACAGCTAAAAGTGTTGAAGAAATTATTGCGCAAAGCTAGATTTACGCAGTTTGGTCAGCAATACCGCTTCGATGAGATTTTGCTAAGTAAGCATGCAGGTAAGAAGTTTCAAGAGTTAGTACCTACTTATAACTACAATACCATTTATAAAGATTGGTGGCACAAAACCTTAGAAGGTGTACCCAATGTATGCTGGCCGGGTAAAATAAAGTTTTATGCATTATCGTCTGGCACATCTGAAGCAGCAAGTAAATACATACCTGTAACCAACGATTTGCTTCGTGGCAATAAAGTAACCATGTACAAGCAACTGTTTAGCTTGCGCAACTACGAAGATATTCCTGTAAAATCTATTGGCAAAGGCTGGCTAACGCTTGGCGGAAGCACTGAATTACAATGGGATTCTGTAGGTTTTTATGCTGGCGATTTAAGTGGCATTACGCAAAAAAAATCGCCCTTTTGGTTTCAAGCTTTTTATAAGCCTGGTAAAAAAATTGCACGACAAAAAGATTGGAATAAAAAAATTGCTGAGATAGTAGAAAAAGCACCACAATGGGATATTGGTTTTATTGCAGGTGTACCTGCTTGGGTGTTAATGTGCATGGAATTAATTATTAAGCGCTACAACCTTAATACCATACACGACATTTGGCCAAACCTTGCTTTTTACGTGCATGGTGGTGTACATTTTGAACCCTACAAGCAAAGTTTTGATAAGGTTTTGGCAAAGCCTTTAACTTATATTGATACCTATTTGGCGAGCGAAGGATTTTTAGCATACCAAAATGTGCAGAATTCTTGCAGTATGAAACTAAACATTAGCGAACACATATTTTTTGAGTTTGTACCTTTTGACGAAAAAAACTTTGATAGCGATGGCGAAATTGTAAGTAACCCTGAAACCTTAATGATTCATGAAGTTGAAGAAGGGAAAGATTATGCGTTGCTTATAAGTACGTCCGCGGGTGCCTGGCGTTACTTAATTGGCGATACTGTAAAGTTTACCAATAAAGAGAAATGCGAGATTATTATTACAGGCAGAACTAAGCATTATTTAAGTTTAGTAGGCGAGCATTTAAGTGTAGATAATATGAACAAAGCGATTCAGCTTGTAAGCGAAGAGTTGCATATTTCTATTCCTGAATTTACAGTTACAGGTGTGCCACATGGTAATTTTTTTGCGCACCATTGGTACTTGGCTTGCAACGATAATGTGAACACAGAGCAATTACGTTTTTTAATAGATGAAAAGTTAAAAGAGTTGAACGATGATTATGCAGTAGAACGCAAAAGCGCTTTGAAAGATGTATTTGTAGATATTTTATCGGAAGAAGATTTTTTAGCTTTTATGCGTACTAAAGGTAAAATGGGTGGTCAGCACAAATTTCCAAGAGTACTTAAAGGTAAAATGCTAAAAGATTGGCAAGCATTTTTACAAGACACACAAAAGCCTGTTAATTAAAACAGGCTTTTCCAAGCGCACAGGGGGTATTCAACAACCTTTTTATTATTTACTCAAATTCATACTTCTTTCCTTGTATAAAGTTCTAAAGTAAGGGTCACGAAGGTCTTTAATAAAACGAATGGCTTCACCTGTACTCTTCATTTCTGGACCCAACTCTTTATTTACGCCAGGAAATTTATCAAAACTGAAAACAGGTTCTTTAATCGCATAACCATCTAACTTATTTTCCATTACAAAATCTGTTAGTTTGTAAGCATCTAACATAACTTTTGTAGCAATATTTAAATAAGGTATACCGTAAGCTTTTGCAATAAATGGTGTAGTACGAGAAGCACGTGGGTTAGCTTCAATCACATACACTTTATCGTTTTTAATGGCAAACTGTATGTTTATTAAACCCTTAATATTTAAGGCTCTAGCAATTTTCTCGCTATAATATTCCATGGTTGTAATTACCAATGGTGTCAAGTTAAACGCTGGCAAAACCGCATTACTATCGCCACTGTGAATACCTGCTGGCTCAATGTGTTCCATCACACCCATTACATGAAAGTTTTCACCATCAAAAATGGCATCCACTTCTGCTTCCTGACATCTATCTAAGAAATGGTCAATCAATATTTTATTATCTGGTATGTGTTTTAAAATGCTGATACAAGCTTTTTCAACTTCTTCATCATTAATTACAATACGCATACGCTGGCCACCCAATACATAACTAGGGCGCACCAATACAGGGTAACCAACTTGGTTAGCAACCTCAATAGCTTCTTCTGCGGTGTAAGCAGTGCCATAATCTGGGTAAGGAATCTCTAGTTCTTTCAACAAATCACTAAAGCGGCCTCTATCTTCAGCAATATCCATACTATCGAAGCTAGTACCTATGATTTTTATACCACGATTGTGCAAGCGTTTTGCCAACTTTAATGCCGTTTGGCCACCTAATTGTACTATTACACCTTCAGGTTTTTCAAGCTCAATTATTTCCCACAAGTGTTCCCAAAATACAGGTTCAAAATATAACTTATCGGCAATGTCAAAGTCGGTAGATACAGTTTCAGGATTACAGTTTACCATAATTGCCTCGTAACCACACTCTTTAATAGCTAATAAGCCGTGTACGCAACAATAGTCAAACTCAATACCTTGGCCTATTCTATTAGGGCCACTACCTAAAACAATGATTTTTTTCTTTGAAGACGAAATGGATTCGTTGGAGTTAAGTGTACTGCTCATTTTTAAGAAATTGTGCAAATGTAACGGTACAGATGGTTTGTTGAAGTTATTTTTTACTAATGAGGGTTTTGCTTAAATAGACATAATTCTAATATCCAAGCTACTACGGGTTTCTGGCCATTATAATGCTGTATATTTTTAATAAATTTACTTCGCAAAAAATGAAATCTTTTTTACCCCGCCCAACCTTCTCTATCTAAACTTCTATAGTGGATGGCTTCAGCCAAATGTTCGGGCTTAATATTTTCAGATGCTGCCAAATCTGCAATGGTGCGGCTTACTTTTAAAATACGATCATATGCCCTTGCGCTAAGGTTTAGGCGTTCCATGGCACGTTTAAGCAATGCTTCGCCTACAGGTTCTATTCTACATACTTCACGTAATTGCTTGCTCGTCATTTGTGCATTGGCATAAATACCTTCTTGGCCATCGTAGCGCTTCGCTTGAATGTCTCTTGCACCAATTACACGATCACGAATACTAGACGAATCTTCGCC
>JAAFHG010000576.1 GCA_013297585.1 Chitinophagales bacterium | reverse complement strand
AATGTAATAGATAGACGTATTGCCGTAATGGATGAAGAAGGCATTACGTTTAAATGTCACGCTAACGTAGGTGTAAATATTCATATTGGTGATTTACTGCGTGAATACAATGCAATTGTATTGGCTGGTGGTAGCACTGTACCAAGAGATTTACCAATTGCTGGTAGAGAACTGAATGGTGTGTATTTTGCTATGCAGTTTTTAAAACAAAACAACAAAACTGTTGCTGGTAAAGATCCTCATGCAAATGCGGCAATTGAAAGCAATATTTATGCACAAGCCTTAAGAGCAACTGGTAAAAATGTAGTAGTAATTGGTGGGGGTGATACTGGTAGCGACTGTGTAGGTACAAGCAACCGTCATGGTGCTGAAACCGTAACACAGTTTGAATTGATGCCAAAACCTGCCGAAACAAGAACACCACACATGCCTTGGCCTACTTACCCAATGGTTTTAAAAACCACTTCATCACATGAAGAAGGTGCAGATAGACATTGGGCTGTAAATACTAAAGCATTTATTGGCGATGAAAATGGCAATTTAAAAGCTTTAAGAATTGTAGACCTTGAATGGAAAATAACTGCTGATGGTAGACCTGCACAATTTGTTGAGATTGCTGGTAGCGAAAGAGAAATACCTTGCGAATTAGCATTACTAGCAATGGGCTTTGTAAGCCCACAAAAAGAAGGTTTACTAGCACAACTTGATATTGAATTAGATGAACGTGGCAATGTAAAAGCAACTGAAAAAGCTTACCAAACGAACATCGCTAAAGTATTTACCGCAGGCGATATGAGACGTGGACAAAGCTTAGTGGTTTGGGCTATAAGTGAAGGCCGCGAATGCGCTAGAAAAGTAGATGAGTTTTTAATGGGTAGTTCTATTTTAGAAACCAAAGACCATAGCATTTTAGAAGCAATGATATAGAAAACACATTGCAATAAATAAACTAATAAGGCTACAGAACTTTAAGTTTGTAGCCTTATTAGTTTATTTAAAAAGCAACTTTACATATTAATAAAAAAACAAATAAAATTAGTCTGTTTCAATTTTTATGAAACGGGTAAAGTAAGCACCTTACTTTATTATTCTACCCAGTAAAAACAACAATGGCACATCTAAACGTTTGTTCCAGTTACATTCTCTATATTCTACACCGATAAACTCTTTAATAAGCGAACTTTCAGTTGTATAGCCTTTTACTGCATAATAGTATCTACCTACAATTGAAATGGTTTGTACAATTCATCTAACGTGGCAGTACCATAATCAAAGTAAATTTTGTGATTTTTAGCCGAAGGCTAATGACTGCTTAAATACGCCATAAAAGTGGCTGGTATTGGGTTATTATCTGCACGAAAAATACCCGTCCAATGCGTAGATAAACAAGCCGCACCACCAAACACTTGAAGGTACTCGCAAATGGCATACATAGAAATTAAACCACCCATGCTACTGCCAGCTATAAACGTGTTGGCGCTGTTTTTAAAGTAGCAAAATGGCTATCAATAAAGGGCTTTAGCTCTTTTACAATGAACTTTAAGTAATTGTCAGATTGCATGGTATCGGCAAATAAAGGTTGCGTAGCGCCTCTAGTAGCTTTGTAAATAGAATCTTGCTGCGATGGTGTGAGTAGCTTAAAAGGCTTTTGAGGAAAATACTCGCTGTGGCGTTTCGTTTCGCCATTGTAAATGCCTACCACAATGCAGTCTTTTATTTGATGTGCTTGCATCAGTTGGCTTGCCACTTTATCTACATGCCAGGCTTGATGGTTCCATATAATGCTCGAATCGAATAAGGCTTTACCACCGTGCATGTACAATAGCGCATACTTTTTACTACTACTATAACCTTCTGGCAGCCATACATCTACATTTCTTGCCGCTACATATTTAGAAGGCATTTGCTCGTAATGCTGAATAGAACCTGCCACCACTTTGGGTACTTGTGCAATTAAAGTTGTTTACAAAAAGCCAATAAATAGTAGTGTGAAAACTAGTCGCATAGCATTTTTATTTACTAGCAAAAGTAATTGTGTAAATAATAGATAAATAAACTACTCGTATTCTTGTGAGAAGATTACTGGCTGCCTTAGGTAATGTTTTACTTTACGATTATGCGATACAGCTGGCAACCATTTAGGCGAGTTTTTAATTTGTTGTACTGCTATTTTATCAAAATCTGGATGAAAGGGTGTGCTTGCAAATGCATCTGTCACATTACCTTCTTCATCAATCACAAAACTTACTACTACCACTGCCTTGTCAGAATTGACGATAGTATATCGTTCTGGAAAATACAAACCCTTAGTTAAATATTTTTGCCAAGCATTTATACCGCCTTTAAAAGTTGCGTTTTTGTACACTGTAGCCGTATCTACCACCATTTCACCCGTTTCATTAAAATTTTGTTTGTCTACAAGCCTGCCATTATTAAAAGTTTCTGTAGCACTTA
>JAAFHG010000672.1 GCA_013297585.1 Chitinophagales bacterium | reverse complement strand
TACGGTAGTTAGTAATAGCAAAATAGCTAGGGCTAGCTTACGCATGGCAAGCAAAGAGAGTTGTTTCATTTTGGCAGTTTGCAACGTTAGTTGGTATTTATTAAGTAAGCAACCCATAAATACCATGGATGATAAAATACAAGGGCAAGGGCTAAGCAATAACAAATCAAAAGCAATTATAGGGCTATCCATCCTGTCCTGTCCTGCTGAAAGCCTAAAATACAGTGTTAAATTATGTGCAAAGTCAATATCTGCAAGCGGTTGCAGGAATTCTAGAAATTTCTATCTTTCTAAAAAAACTACCCCACGCACATTATATTTGTTTAACACTAATTGTTTAAATCTGTTTCTATGTCTAGCAGTGGTATTTTAGGTTTTATACTTATTGTTATCAACGTTATTGTGTCTTATCAAGGGTTTACTAATCAAACCTTTTTTGATGGCTATAAGTTTGAGGTTGATGCCATTTTAAAACGTAAAGACTATAAGCGACTCATTACTTCAGGGTTTTTACATGTTAATTGGCAGCACTTAGTGTTTAATGTGTTTAGCTTGTATGTATTTAGCGACAGTGTAGAACTTGTGCTTGGTGGCGGCATGTTTCTACTGATTTATTTCATCAGTTTAGTAGGTGGCGATTTACTATCACTATTTGTACACAAGCATCATGGTGACTACAGTTCAGTAGGCGCATCTGGTGCTGTGAGTGGTATTATTTTCGCTGCTATTGCTTTACAACCTAGTATGGGTGTTGGTATGTTTTTCATCTATATACCCGGTTGGCTATACGGTATTCTATTCGTAGCAGTGTCTATTTATGGTATTAAGTCGCAGAAAGACAATATTGGCCACGAGGCACACCTTGGTGGTGCATTAGTGGGTATGCTTGCCGCTATTGCAGTTCAGCCAGAAGCATTGCGTTATAATTATGCGACTATTTTACTTATTACCGTTCCTGCTATTGTTTTTATTTACCTCATAGTTACAAGGCCACACATACTATTGGTAGATAATCTTTTTGTAAAAAATAACCTTCCCTATTACACTATCGATCAAAAGTATAACGCTGAGAAAAAGCTAGAAGCTGCCACCATAGATGCCATACTTGACAAGATAAATAGGCATGGCATTAACAGCCTTAGTAAAAAGGAAAAAGACCTTTTAGACAATTATTCTAAGCGATAAAAGCGCAGTAAGTAGTATGAACAAAACCGATATTGGCTAAAAAATAGTAATCTTACTGCCTGTTATTGGTTTACCTAATTTATCTAGTACATGCGCACACCCACACCATCTAAGTTTAGTTTCTCGCTCATGAACGCTGATTATGTGCAACTGAACAAAACATGGGATTATAAAAACGTAGCAAGCCCATTTTACCGCTTGTATGTAATAGATGATGGTGAAGGACAATTATCTACTAGTGCGCAAAATATACTGATAGAGAAAGACCATTTGTATCTAATACCAAGCTTTACAGTATTTAACCAAAGCTGTGCTAGCTATTTAAGCCAATACTACATCCACATATTTGAAGAAACGGCTGACGGTAGTTCTTTATTTGCCAATAACAGGGTACTAATGAAACTACCTGCTACCGACATAGATAAGCAACTTGTACAACGCATTGTTGCTTTAAACCCTAACCGAGGCCTGCACAAAAGTGACAACCCCAAAGTGTATGAGAAAGCCGAAATAATGCGTGATTTTTTAGAGTTGAATAATCGCTTATCTGTGGCTGATCTTTTAGAAACCAAAGGCATTTTACTACAACTGCTAGCCCGCTTTGCAGGTAGTACACAATTTGCCCACCAAGCCATTACACCTGTGCCTTATAAAATACAAGAAGCCGTTGCTTTTATAGAAGCTAATATTAGCACCATGCTTACGGTAGGCACATTAGCCGAACGGGCTAACCAAAGTAGGGACCATTTTTCTAAACTCTTTTACCAGCAAACAGGTGAGCGACCGCTAGATTATATTCACCACAAAAAGATAGAGCGGGCACAGTTTTTACTACTTACCACTGCTATGCCACTATCGGTTATTGCCGAAGAAACAGGCTTTGAAAGCTTCTCTTATTTCACTCGTATTTTTAAGCGAATAGCAGGCTGTACACCCGGTGCTTATAAGCAA
>JAAFHG010000261.1 GCA_013297585.1 Chitinophagales bacterium | reverse complement strand
ACAGGCATTGCCTTTATTAAATGAGGCTTATAGTATTTGGCAGAATTTAAAAGATGAGAAAGAACAAGCGAGATGTTTAAGTAGTATTGGTCAAGCATACACATTGCAGTTAAAATTTAACGATGCGATAACTGTACTTGAGAAGGCAGAAAAGATGTTGCAAAAGATAAAAGATGACATTGGTTTAAACACAGTGTATCACAGATTAGGTTTTGTGTATGCTGATAAAGGTGAGAAAGAAAAAGCAATTGAATACTATATTAAATCGCTTGAAATACAGCACAAAGCAGGTGTTGATAATCAGAATGAAAGTACCTTCAATAACTTAGGTAGGCTACTTTTTGATATAAAAAATTATACAGGCGCAATTAAATATTACACACAAAGTTTAGCAGGGTCAACTAAATCGAATGATTATAGAAACATGGGTATAACACAATTGAATATTGCAAATGTTTACATCACCCAAAACGATTATGCCACAGGCATACAACTGCTAGAACAAGCTTTGCAAAGTTTTACAAAGTCCAATTTTAAAAGAGGGGTACAAGCTTGTTACAATAATCTAGGTGCTTTAAATATTCGAGTGGCTAAATATGACTCTGCAGTGGTGTATTTGAAGCTAGCTATGGCTATAGCACAGGAAAACCAAACCCAAGCAGGTGTGCCTTTAATACAGCAAAATATTGGCTATGCACTTACTTTACAGAAAAAGTATAAAGAGGCACAAGAATGGTTTGAAAAAGCAGAAGCAGTAGCTGGAAAATTTGGTGCTGATAGCTATACCTATGGGGAAATTTATAACCATAGAGCCTCATTAGACTCAGCCACTGGTAATTTTGAAAGTGCTTTAAAGTATCGCACTAAATTTCAAGCTATAACCGAAAAGTTATCTAGTGAAAGAGTAACTAAACAGGTTACAGAATTACAAACCAAGTATGAGACTGAGAAAAAGGATTACCAAATAAATATTCTTAATAAAACAGACTCAATTAAAACGCTTCAAATAAGTAATCAACAGCTAGCTATTAATGCTAGTTTATACCAAATTTCGCAACAGCGATTAGCCTTATTAAACGATAGCTTTTCATTGGCTTCGCAAAATGAAACCATTTTAAAAAATCAATTAGACTCAACGCAAAAAGAAGATAGAATTAATAATCTCAATAAGCGATCGCAAATACAACATCTAGAACTCAATAACCAAAAGCTAACAATTAATAGAAGAAATATTCTTATTATAGTAATGCTGCTTTTGACCTTTATGGGTGCGCTTTTAGGCTACTCGTTTTACAGAAGATATAAGTTACAGCAACAGGCCAAATTGCAGCAAGAGATATTAAAGCAGCAAGACATAGCAACAAGAGCTGTACTTGCAGCAGAAGAAACAGAACGTAAACGCATAGCAACAGATTTGCACGATGGTGTGGGGCAACTTATGAGTGCTGCAAAAATGAATTTAAGTGCTATTGAACATGAATTGAGCTTTGCTTCGCCAACACAAAAATTGGCTTTTGAAAAAGCAATGGCACTTGTAGATGAAGGCTGTAAAGAAGTGAGAACTGTAAGCCACAACATGATGCCAAATGCTTTGTTAAAAGCAGGACTAGCTACTGCTGTACGAGAGTTTTTAGATAATTTAAACAGCAATGTGATAAAAATAAACCTTTACACAGATGGTTTAAATGAACGAATAGATAGCAATGCAGAAGCTGTTTTGTACAGAGTAATACAAGAGTGTGTAAACAACGTGATAAAACATGCGCAGGCAACTTTGCTAGATATTTCTATTGTGAAAGATGGCACTAGTATTAGCATTACTATTGAAGACAATGGTGTTGGTTTTGATAAAAATGTACTTAAAAATAATACAGGCATTGGGTTAAAGAATATTGAAACAAGGATGGCTTTTTTAAAGGGATCGGTAGAATGGGAAACAGAACCAGGTAAAGGAACCTTAGTAGTATTGCATGCAGAATGCTAAATAATAGTATTTTCATGCATTGAAAGCGTTATGAAAGAAACCAAAATTCGCATTGCCATTGTTGATGACCACCAAATTGTAATTGATGGTATTCAAGCATTGCTTACACCTTACCCAAATTTTGAAGTGGTGGTAAGCACAACCTCATCTATCCAAGTATTAACACTATTACAAAATACAGACGTTGATGTATTGCTCACAGATATTATGATGCCAGAAATGGATGGGCAAGCTTTAGCTAAAAAAGTACGAGAACAATTTGCCAGCATAAAAATTATTGCCTTAAGCATGAGCGGCCAAGGTAATGTGGTAAGCGAAATGATTAACGATGCAGATATTAACGGTTATGTACTTAAAAATATTGGTAAAGTAGAACTTGCTACTGCCATTAATAAAGTGGCTAGTGGGGGCATTTATTTTAGCGATGAAGTATTAAAAGAACTACAACATTACACGGCCATAAAAAAAGAAAATATGGCTGTAAATATTACTACAAGAGAACTTGAAATAATACAACTCATTGCAAAAGATTTCTCAAACAAAAAGATAGCTGACCACTTGTTTATAAGCGAAAGAACTGTAGAAACACACCGTAAAAATATTTTTAGAAAAACAAACACTAATACAGTTATTGGATTGCTTAAATATGCAACCGATCATAGGCTTTTATAAAAAAACCATGATAACATTTGTTACCATGGTTTGTGAAAATGAATACTACCCCTAGTATTCATTTTTTTCGTTTCTAATTAAGCATCTGGACTATTGGTTTTTCTATAAATGCGCTGTTTTATTTCAGAATTTCAAACGGATAAAAAATGTCATCTTTTTTGTGGCTTACATCTTTAATCACATATTTATCTATATGATTGTCTATTGTAACGCTATAATCGCTAGCGCTGTTTGGTATAAGCAAGGTTTTATAGGTGGTAGACTTTAGGTAATTTGCTTTACTGATGATGTAAAAATTTTTACCATTATTTTTTAATAAAAAGTATAAACCAGATGCCGTTGTCGGTAGTTCATCTGCCTCTAGCCACTTTTCTGTTTCGGTATTGGCAGCATAAAAATTATATCTCACCACAGTCTTTTTTGTAACCGAATCGTAAATTACAAGATCTAAGCCATTAGGGGCTTTTAATGCATTTACAGTATTGGTAATGTACGTGCCAAATGCTGTTTTTACTTTAAATTTATTCTCGGCAGTTTTAAGTATTAAGAAGTAATCTTCTTCATCTTCTAAGTCGTTTAAAAAGTTTAAATCAATCTTCTTTGTTGTATTAAAATCTTTTTCATAAGCATAGCTCGCAGATTTCTTGTCAAACTCTTGTACAAACTGTTCGTTAAACGCAGCAATACCAAGTGCTAAGCCATCGTTATAGGTAATCTTACTGAATAGAAATCTGTTTTCAATATTGTATAGCGAGTTTTTACTGCCGCCATACATTGTCCTAAACGCATTGCCTCTATCATCGTACTTGTACACGTTGGTATAAGTACCACTACCGCTTATTTCTTCTACTAAATGGCCTTTATCGTTGTATTTAAAAGTACTTTCTTTAGGTAAAGAGGTAGAAGATGCATACACGGTAGTTGCAGATGTTTTTAAGCCATATATATACTGCATGGTAGTGGTGTACGATACTTTATTGTTCCAATATACTGTTTCTAAAAGCGTGTAAGACTGTGCATTCGTATAGTTGCTATACACTTTTACATTCGATAAATCGTTACCAGTTTTCTTTATTGCTTTCGATAGATAACCTTTATCATTATATTCAAAAACAGTTTCTATAGGATACGCTGTTTTTATATTCTTCTTCAATATTAACTTACCATTATTGTAAGTGTAGTTGTATGTTTCGTCACCAAGATTGTTTTTTTCTCTGCTACTTATAAGTTGCCCATTGCTGTTGTAAGTAAAGGTTGTTTCGCCTTCCATGTATATAATACCAGTGCTTTTGTACGAGCTAGAAACAAGCTTGCCTTTATCAAAAACATAGTTTTTTTGTTGTTTTATTTTATATACTTTGTCTTTAGCATCGTATTCGTATTCAACCTCATCAACCTGTTTTACATTGTTTGTTAAGCCAAAATCTTTTGGGGCTATTTTTTCTTGAGCGTTAGTTATTTGCGCTGCGCAAATGGTGATAGCTAGTATAATATATCTCCAATTCATAGTGTTGCTATTTATAAATTAAAAACGGTATTGAACACCAAAGCCTACATAGCTCGTTTTAAAAGATGAGGTTCTGCCGTTCGCATTGGTCCATGAATATTTACCAAAATCAAATACTGCATTAGCTGCCCATGTACAAGATTCTGATTCGAAAATTTGTGGTTGAAAGCCCCAACCAAAATAAATCATATTGCGTTTTACAGTAACATCTTGAAAACTCAGCGAGCTATATGCAGTTTCTAAAATGCTGCCATTAGCAGTACCGTAATCAAAATGTAGGCTATTGAATGAAGAGTATATGCCTAGCCATACAGGTATTTGTATTAGAAAAGGCATTTTGCCCGGTAATGCTTGTTCTAAACCATCTTCTAATCTGCCACAGTAAGCAAATGGATATACTCTTGCTTTAAAATTGGTAACAGAAACTTTTAGTTCTGTGCTTCTATCGTTAGACAAAAAGTTCGCATAATCGCTACCAACCACACCAGCTACTTTAAATCCAAATTTTGTTTTACTAGAAAAGTTTATGTGATATGCAGCTTCAGCACTAGTAAATAGCTGCATGGCTTTACCTTTAGTGGCTACTGTACCAAGCTCGTCGCCTGGCTTAGAGAAAACCATACCTGTATTAAATTTTAAAGAGAATTTTTTTACTGCATTTTTTTTGTTTTGCGCTTTTGCAAGTAGTGAAAGCATCATTAAACAAGTAGCAAATAATAGATGGGGCTTCATGTGTAGTAAATTTTTGTGAATGATTTTTACACAGCAACATTCTATTTAAAACAAAAGGCAAACAATACCCTGTAGTACGTATTTTTAAAAAAAGAGCGTGCCTCGCAATTGCGAGGCACGCTCTTTTTTTAAATAGTTTTTGAATAGGCGAGATGAAAGATTAGTTGTATATTGATTATTCTTGATCAAATGGAATAAACTTATCGTTGCAGTATTTTTCGATTTCAGAGTCATTCAATAAATAACTATCACAAAACTCATTCAACTCTTTTTCAGTCGACTTAAAATATCGTTCTTCTGCTGTCATTAGCTTTTCAGTTTGTTCAATAAATTTTTCAAAGTCTTTATTTATTTTACATAGCTTATCGATTGTTTTGAAATCTAAGTCTCTAAATTTTGCTGAAAATAAAATCTTACTTCTGAAAGGGTTAGAGTTCAATTCTATTACACCGATGCCAAAAGATTGATTAAGACGTTCAATCTCTTCTATTAGAGAATCACTAAATTCGAATGCTACAAGATACCCATAGTTGGCCCAACTCGAGTTAGAAACTGCTTGAAAGAATGCTTTCTTTAATTCACTATCACTATTTATTTCTCTTTTAAGCTCATAAGAATACAATTTGAAAGTGTCGGCACTATTTATTGATTTCAAAAAATTTTGGCTTGCTTTCGTTTGTAAACTCAAGAACTTTATTCCCACCATGTCAGGGTGCGTCCAAATTTGATTACTGTCTTTTCCATATGTTGAAACTTCATGGAAAATCGTTTTTGAGAAAATTCCTGTGTTTTTTAAGTAAGTGCTTAAAAGCAAATGCAAATCTCTTTCTTCGTAATTTTTATTTCTTTCATTTTTTTGTGTTATCAAAGGTGCTTTTTCTAATTCTTCTGTTAGAATTTCTAAAGGTATATACTGTTCATTTTTTGTTAAGTAATAAGCATAAGTACCGCCTTGTTGTTTTATTCTTTTTACTCTTGTATCATTTTTTCGAATAAAGTCACCTAAAACCGCTGAAATAGTTTGAGCAGGCGTTTTTCCTGCACCAAAGTCGT
>JAAFHG010000148.1 GCA_013297585.1 Chitinophagales bacterium | reverse complement strand
CAACGCACCAAATCGTGTTTGTAAGGCTTTTTCCAAAACCATGCAATTAATGCACGAATCAATAACATTTGCACCAAACTCATTTGCTTATGCGGTGGCATATCAAATGCTCTAAACTCAAGTATACCAAGCCTTCCAGTAGATGAATCTGGCGAGTATAATTTATCTATACAGAATTCTGCACGGTGTGTATTGCCAGTAATATCTGTGAGTAAATGGCGGAACAATCTATCAACCAGCCAAAAAGGCACAAAGCCATTTTCTGGTATTTGGCTAAAAGCTATCTCCATTTCGTACAACTTCTCGTCTCTTCCTTCATCAAAGCGTGGCGCTTGCGATGTAGGGCCAACAAACGCACCTGAAAATAAGTAAGACAAACCTGGATGATGCTGCCAATAAGTAATTAAGCTACGTAATACATCTGGCCTACGCAAAATAGGGCTATTGGCTGGCACATCACCACCAATGGTTATGTGGTTACCGCCGCCTGTACCCGTGTGTCTACCATCAAGCATAAATTTTTCTGTACCAAGGCGAGATAAATGGGCTTGCTCGTACAAAGTATCAATATTGTAAACAAGTTCTTGCCAGTTTTTAGATGGATGAATATTTACCTCAATTACACCAGGATCTGGCGATACCACCATTCTTTCCATGCGGTTATCTCGTGGTGGTTCGTAGCCTTCAATACGTACAGGAATATTTAGTTTTTCAGCAGAAGCTTCAATAGACGCAATCAAATCAAGGTAATGCTCTACATACACCATTGGTGGAATGAAAATGTACACAATACCTTCTCTTGCCTCAACACACAAAGACGTAATAACAGTATCAACATCATACAACGGCTGAGTTTCTTGCTCGGTTTCTGGTTGCTTGTTACTGGTTGCTTCTTGCTTTTTCTTAGCGGCTTGTTCCTTGTCACTTGCATCCTGTAACTTAATTTCTGGCACTCTTACTGGCGGTGCTTCATGAACACTTACAAAACCGTAACGGCTCATAATATTTTCATGAAAATTTTCCAGTTGTGGTAGCTCTTCAAACAAGCTTCTTTCTACACGTTGTGGCTCTTTATCTTTTGCTACTGCTGGTAAAGATTTTAATGGTAATCGTAAACCAATAGGCGAATTACCAGGCATTAAAAACAAATGCTCACGGCTAATTTTCCACTTGCAACTACGCCATTTATCATTCCAATGATTCCACTCTAATGGCAACACATAACCTGCTGGTGTATCTAAGCCATTTTCTAGTAATTGTGCCAATGTTCTACGCTCAATACTATCTTTTAAATTAGCTTTTAATGGATCAATATTTACTGGAATTTTTTCTTCCGTCCATAAAAAATAAAATACATCTTCATAAGCTGGTGTTACGTTGTCTTCGCTTACAGCCAAGCGTTTTGCCAGTTCTTTTGCAAATGCTTCTGCATCTGTATGGTTATATTTTTTCTCGGTGTCTTCTAGCGCCATCAGGCCTTTATTCTTCCATATTGGATGGCCATCTTTACGCCAAAACAAACCATACTGCCAGCGTGGTAATGGCTCACCAGGATACCATTTACCCTGACCATAATGCAGCATACCATTAGGGCCAAATTGCTCACGCAAACGGAAAATTAATTCATGTGATAAAATACGTTTGTGCAAGCCATCAGCAGCAGTGTTCCACTGATCTGATTCCATATCATCAATAGATACAAACGTCGGTTCGCCACCCATTGTCATGCGTACATCACCAGCTTCTAAATCTTTATCAACCTTAAAACCAGTGGCATTTATAATAGCCCATTGTTCTTCGCTATAAGGTTTTGTAACACGAGGGTCTTCGTGAATACGTGTAACAGTATTGCTAAATGTAAATGTGGTTTCGCAAACATCTGTAGCGCCTACAACTGGTGCAGCACTTACAAAATCGGGTGTACAAGCCAATGGTATATGACCTTCACCTGCAAACAAGCCAGATGTTGGGTCAAGGCCAATCCAACCAGCACCGGGCACATACACTTCTGTCCACGCATGTAAATCTGTAAAATCTGCCTCAGGACCAGAAGGGCCATCTAAGGATTTTATATCTGCAGTTAACTGCACCAAATAGCCAGAAACAAATCGTGATGCCAACCCTAAGTGGCGAAAAATTTGTACCAATAACCAAGCACTATCTCTACAACTACCGAGTGCTTTTCCCAAAGTTTCTTCGCAGGTTTGTACACCTGGTTCCATACGAATACTGTAGTTAATATCCTTGTTCAGCTTTTGGTTAATGAACACCAAAAAGTCATTAATAGATGTTTCTGGTTTCACCTGTAATGCCTCTAGCCATTGCATTAGCTGCGGACCTTCTTCTTTTATTTCAAAATAAGGAATGAGCTCTTTTTGTAATTGAGATGCATATTTAAAAGGAAATTTTTCTGCGTATTCTTCTACAAAAAAATCGAAAGGATTAATCACCACCATATTGGCAATTACTTCAACTTCTACACTTAACTCTCTTGTTTTTTCAGGAAAAACAATGCGAGCCTGATAGTTACCAAATGGGTCTTGCTGCCAGTTAATAAAATGCTCTTTGGGTGTAATTTTTAAGGTGTAAGCTTCAATAGGCGTTCGTGAATGAACAGCAGGACGAAGTCTAAAAACATGCGGTGATAAAGACACCAATCTATCGTAATGATATGTGGTTTTGTGGTTAATTGCTACACGTATAGCCATAGTTTTGGTTGCATTAAAACGGTGAATGGCAGGCAAAATAGTAGCTATAAATATAGGGCTTTTTCACACAAAGCAACAAAGGATACTAAGTACACAAAGATTAATTACATTATCAATGAACAACCTTCGAGTAAATACTTAGTACCCTTTGCCTTCTTTTGTATGCTTTAGGTGAAATGCTATTACTTCAAATTCACCGTTTTATCTTTTGGATATTTTACCGTGTAGCTTAAGCGTAGTTTTTTGCTTTCGCCTGCGGCTAATGAGAGCTTCCAAGTTACAATGCCTGTCTCATCGTTTACAGCCGCTTCTGCACTTTCAAGTAATTGCACCTCCATTTCTTTATTAGTAGCCAATGGATATTGATCTTTAACCAATAAACTAATGGCTTCTTTTTTATTATTTTTAACGGTAATCTCGTAGGTAATTTTTTGCAGTTTATTACTGCCTAAAAATTTCACACTACTAAAATCAGCCAGTTTTTCTCGTTTAATGGCTACACGTTTGTCTTTACCAAGCGTTAAGTTTAAGGTATCAGTTGTAGTATTTGGATCAATAAATGATTTGCCTACATAAGTACCTTCAAAAATAATATTGGCATCACCAGGCAATAAATTCAGATTTTCCCAATTGGTTACTTCTGCTAGCAAATACACATCTTTATCCAATTTAGGTACTGCGTAATATTTATAGTTAGTAGGTACTTCAACCTCTTTTAACGTAGCTGTTTGTTCTTTACCATTACTAGCAATATCGTAAGGCAAATCAATATCGTAGTTAAGGTTTAGTGTACTTTCAGACACTGTGATATAATCATCTAAGCCATATTTCAAAGTCATTACAACCGCACCACCACTCGCTCTTGAACCATAGATGCTTGTTGCTTGCCCTTCTTTTAGCACTTCAACTTTTTTTATTGCTTTGGGGCTAATTTTCTTGGCTTCGCTAGCACTCATTTCTACACCATTTACAATATAAAGTGGGTCAACTTTATTGTAGGAACTATTTCCACGAATTTGTATATCATCTGAACCGCCAGAAGAGCCATATCCTACCACAACTACTTCATCTAGACTTCTATTTTCTTCTTTTGCAAAACTTTGTATGGTGTTTGATTTGGCAAGTTGATTATTATAGTAATTGACAGGATTTACATAAGCTAAAAACCATGTTTGTAAATTAGGTGCATTGCCCCATTGGCTTGGTGTTGCGGTAGATAATGATAGCTTTACTTGCTTCCAATCTAAACCTGTTGTTTGAAACATTTTGGCTTTATACACCAATTTCATTGGGCTATTAATATCTGTAACATTAATATCGTAAAAAGGTGTCCAATAAGCATTGGGCGTTATGTACGATACGGTAAAATTATAGTTACCAGCTAAAGCAGCATTTAGCTGTAACACAAGTCTACCAGTGCTTTTAGCGTTCTTCTGTTCTTCTTCTTGTACTTGATTATTTAAGCGTTGTACTTGCTCTTGTACTTTTTTAAGTGTCACATTTTGCTGCACCAAATCTGTTTGTATTTCTAGCGATTTAGCTTTGTAATAATCCATCAGTTTTATTAATTCTGCTACACTAAGGCCATTTTGAGTACCCTTAATATCTCTGTTAGATTTTAGCACTTGCAATAAATCGGTAGCTATACCAACATTGGTTTGCAATTTGGTTATGTCTTGTTGTAGTTTCTCTATGCTATCAGTCATTGCTTTTACCCTTGGCGAAGCAATATTTGGTTTTAAATAATAATTCTGAAACTCAATACCTACAATGGTTACCGCATTAGGCACTTTTACCTGTATACTATTAATGTCTACCTGATTACTTATGCCATCAATGGTTAACTCGTTGTTACCTTGTTGCAATAAGGCTTTGGTATCATGTGTTAATTCTGCACCACTTCTGTAAATAATGGCAGATTTTAAATGTGCGTTTACAGTGTTTTTTTCATCGCCTGCAAAAGCAGTGGTAATTAAAAATAGAAGGCTAATTGACAAACAAATTTTTATGTACTTCATAATTGTGACTTTTAGTTACAGATGCCACAATTTTTTCTATTACATAAATAAATACCCGAAATACTGTTAAAAAAATGTTGTTATCAATTGAAAATGGAAACACAATAATTGGAAACAAGTAAAACGTTTCCATATAACATGTTTCCAACTGTCAGTTACAAGCATAAAAAAACGTCCGAGGTTTTCAATAACCTCGGACGTTTAAAACTAAATATTAGCATTTATTTACTTGTGTTAGATTAACATTCTTACTGGTTCTTCTAACAAACTTTTCAATGTTTGTAAAAATGCAGCGCCTGTTGCACCATCTACTACTCTATGATCGCAGCTTAGGGTAACTTTCATAATATTACCTACTACAATAGCACCATTTTTTACAATTGGCTCTTGAGAGATACCGCCTACAGCTAAAATACAGGCATCTGGTGGGTTAATAATAGCAGTGAATTCATCTATACCAAACATACCTAAGTTAGAAATAGTGAATGTACTTCCTTCCCAATCGCTAGGTTGTAATTTTTTATCTTTTGCTTTTTGTGCAAAGTCTTTTACTTCAGCATTAATTTGACTAAGGCTTTTACCATCTGCAAAACGCACAACCGGTACCAATAATCCTTCATCTACCGCTACTGCTACACCAATGTTTACATGGTGGTTGGTACGTATTTTATCGCCTAACCAACTGCTATTTACTTTAGGGTGTTGTTTTAAAGAAACCGCTGTTGCCTTTAACACTAGATCGTTAAAGCTAATTTTTGATTTAGCAGTCTCGTTCATTTTATTACGAGCCACAATTGCAGCATCCATATTAATACTCATAGTTAAGTAAAAATGTGGCGCAGTAAATAAACTTTCACTTAAGCGCTTAGCAATTACTTTACGCATTTGGCTTACTGGTACTTCATCAAAACTTACAACGCCGCCCCCAACCCCTGAAGGGGAGTTAGAAGAAACGCTAACACTTGTAGCTTGTTCCTTGGTGCTTGGTGCAGCCGCAACAGGTGTGTAACCATCAATATCGCTTTTTGTAATTCTACCATTATCGCCAGTGCCCTTTACATATTTCAAGTCTATGCCTTTTTCAGCAGCAACCTTTTTAGCTAATGGAGAAGCAAAAATTCTGCCTTCGTTAACTACGGCTGGTGCAGCAGTTGAAGCTGTTACAGGTTGCTGGTTACTAGTTGCAGATACTGCCGCAGCAGGTGCTTTTTCTGGTGACGGTTGACTGTCGACTGTTGACGCTTTAGCACCGCCTTTAAGGCTAGCAACAATAGCATTTATATCTAATCCATCCTCACCTATAATAGCCAATAAATCGTTTACTAAAATTTTCTCACCTGCTTTAGCACCTTGAAATAAAAGCTTACCATTTTTGTAGCTTTCTAGCTCCATAGTAGCTTTATCGGTTTCAATTTCTGCTAATACATCACCTTTTTTAACAGTATCACCTACATTTTTAACCCACGATGCAATTACACCTTCAGTCATTGTATCGCTTAAGCGTGGCATTAATACCACTTCTTCCATTGCAGATGCATCAATTGTGGTTGCTGGTTTCTGGTTACTAGTTACAGGTTCTGGCTTAGCCGCTTCTTCTGTGGTCGGTTGACTATTGACTGTTGACCCACTTGCGCCACCACTATTTGCAGCAATTAGGGCAGTTACATCTTCGCCTGCTTTGCCTATAATTGCCAATAAATCATTTACTTGAAGTTTACCACCATTTGCTGTACCAATGTGTAATAAAATACCATTTTGGTAACTTTCTAACTCCATTGTGGCTTTATCTGTTTCAATTTCAGCCAATAAATCGCCTTTATTTACCTGTTCGCCAACGCTTTTGTGCCATGCTGCAATAACGCCTTCTGTCATCGTATCGCTTAAACGGGGCATTAATATCACTTCTGCCATAAAATAGGGTGCCTTTAATTTGAGGCGTGAAATTAAGGCAAAATGAAATAGCCGCAAGAGTTAAACAGTAAATTAATTGATAAACAAGCCCTAGGGTTTAATTTTGATGGTCTAAAAACTACATTTTACCACACATAAAGCTATTTATTATCAACTGATTTTTTTCTGCTTAAAAATTAATTCAACGACGTATTAAATTTTCATTATATTGTTTTGTAGCAAGGCTTACAAATAAAATCAAGCAAGAAAGTAGTTTTTACAGACAAAAAAGTATTTCAGATATATAGATTTAGTTAGCAAAAACAATAAACCACGTGGATTTCGTGTAATTGGTGTTAATATCTATGCACAACATACTTATTGCACGCTTTTTACGTTGTTTATTCCACTTATTTCTACCACATTTGCAGCTATTCACAAACAATACGTATAAAGCCCCTCTATATAATGGCATTATTTAATTTTTTTTCGCAGGAGATAGCGATTGACCTTGGTACAGCCAATACACTTATCATCCACAATGACGAAATTGTAGTAAACGAACCATCAATTATTGCGCTTAACAGAAATAACCCAAAAGAAGTTTTGGCGGTAGGTAAAAGAGCCTTGTTGATGCATGAAAAAACACATGAAAGCATTCGCACTGTAAGACCATTGAAAGATGGTGTAATAGCAGACTTTAATGCTGCCGAATTAATGATTCGTGAGTTGATAAAATTAGTGTACCCTAAAAAACCTTTATTTCCACCAAGTTGGAGAATGTTAATTTGTATTCCTTCATCAATTACAGAAGTAGAAAAGCGTGCTGTTCGAGATAGTGCTGAACAAGCTGGCGCAAAAGAAGTGTACATGATTCATGAGCCAATGGCCGCAGCCCTTGGTATAGGTATAGATGTAGAAGAACCTGTAGGAAATATGATTATAGATATTGGTGGTGGTACTACTGGTATTACGGTAATTGCCCTCGCAGGTATTGTGTGTGACCAAAGTATTCGTATTGCTGGTGATGAATTTACCGCTGATATTATGGAAGCATTGCGCCGCTACCACAGTTTGTTAATTGGTGAGCGTACCGCTGAGCAAATTAAAATTCAGATTGGTGCTGCTATGAAAGATTTAGACAATCCGCCAGATGACTTACCAGTAAATGGTCGTGACCTTGTAACGGGTATTCCTAAACAAATTATGGTAAGCTATCAAGAAATAGCTGAGGCATTAGATAAAAGTATTTTTAAAATAGAAGAAGCGATTTTAAAAGCACTTGAAACAACTCCACCAGAATTAGCATCTGATATTTACAAACGCGGTTTGTACTTAACAGGTGGTGGTTCATTGTTACGTGGCCTTGATAAACGTTTAAGCGCTAAAATTAAATTACCTGTACACATTGCTGACGACCCACTTAAAAGCGTGGTACGTGGTACAGGTTTAGCATTAAAAAATTACCAACGTTTTCCTTTTATAATGAAATAAAACTTTTAAAGTTTACAAGTCTCAAGATTCAAGTAACAAGACAGCCGAAACTCTTGAACCTTGAGACTTGTCACTTGAATCTTGTATTTTGAAAAATATCATCATTTTAATTCGCACGTCGTTCACATTTATCTGCTTTATTGCATTGCAGATATTTTGTATTGTGATGCTGATTAAAAGTAGCAAAACACACGACGCTTTTTTTTCTGCTAATATTAATGAAATAACT
>JAAFHG010000039.1:7626-16164 GCA_013297585.1 Chitinophagales bacterium | reverse complement strand
CGTGGTAGATTGTTAAGTCACACAGGCCAAATAATAATGGGTGGTGTTGAGGATAATATTGATGCATTAAAAAATGCACAACGCATTGTAATGGTAGCTTGCGGTACAAGCTGGCATGCTGGTTTAGTAGCAGAATACTTTTTTGAAGAACTATGCAGAATACCAGTAGAAGTTGAATATGCGAGTGAATTTAGGTATCGCAACCCTATCATTAATAAAGGCGATGTAATTATTGCCATCTCACAAAGTGGCGAAACTGCAGATACCTTAGTAGCACTTGAAAATGCAAAAGAAAAAGGCGCTTTTATTTTTGGTGTGGTAAATGCGGTAGGCAGTAGCATCGCACGTTTAAGCCATGCAGGTGCTTACACACATAGCGGCCCGGAAATTGGTGTGGCTAGTACCAAGGCCTTTACTGGTCAGTTGGCGGTGTTAATGATGATGGGTTTAAAAATTGCTTATGCTAAAGGCACAATTGATAGTACGAGATATACAGAACTGATGAAAAGCTTAGAATCTGTGCCAGAAAAGGTAAAGGAGATTTTGGCTAATGTAGATAATATAAAAGCCATTGCTGAAAAATATAAAGATGCTCGTGACTTTCTGTTTTTAGGTAGAGGCTACAATTTCCCTGTGGCATTAGAAGGTGCATTAAAGCTAAAAGAAGTGTCTTATATCCACGCAGAAGGTTATCCAGCGGCAGAAATGAAACACGGTCCAATTGCCTTGGTTGATGAACATTTACCAGTTGTATTTGCTGCAACAAAAGATAGGTACTACGAGAAAATTGTGAGCAATGTACAAGAAATTAAAGCCCGCAAAGGAAAGGTAATTGCGGTAGCATCTATGGGTGATGAAGTAATACCAAATATGGCCGACGACACGATGTTTGTACCAGATATTGATGAAGTGATTGCACCAATTTTAAGTGTGATTCCTTTGCAATTATTAAGCTATTATATTGGTGTAGCCAAAGGTTTTGATGTAGATAAGCCTCGTAATTTGGCAAAAAGTGTAACGGTTGAGTAGAATATTTTCTGTTGTTGAATCTGCTAATGATTGCCCTTTTCAAAAGCTCCCTTTAGGGCGGGGGGCGTAGTTTGTATGCCACAAAACATCATTAAAAAAACCCCTGTTACTGAACTTGGCTATGGCTTTATTCCTAATGAATATTTGCAGCCAAATGAAGATGAATATAAGCTGCGTAACATGCAGAATAAAAGCGGCATTAATTACCGTCGCTTAACGGCTTATGAAATTGAAGCGCTTGTTCGTAACAGAAATACCAGTGATGACTGGAATAGCATCTATGTATCTGAAGCCTTTAATCCTGAACTTGTAAAAAACTGTAAGTTTTATGGGCTTGTTCGCATAGGCAAACTAGAGCCATTTTATCTAGGCTTTAGCGACATGAAAGTGGCTGTGGGCTTGTATAACAGTACTATTATCAGCTCAGATTTTGGCGATAATGTGTGTATTGATAATGTTAACTATCTCAGCCATTTTATTATTGGTAACGAAGTAATTGTTATCAATGTAAATGAATTGGTGACTACTAATCATGCCAAATTTGGCAATGGTATTATAAAAGAAGGCGAGAAAGAATCCGTACGAATTCAGCTAGAAGTTTGCAACGAAAATGGTGGCAGAAGCATTATGCCTTTCAACCGTATGTTGCCTGGTGATGCTTACTTATGGAGCAAGTATAGAGACGATGTTAATTTACTAGAAAAATTTAAACAATTTACCGAAGCTAAATACAATAACAAACGTGGCTATTATGGTAAAATAGGTAGCCGTACCGTAATTAAAAACAGTGGCATTATTAAAGACTGCTGGATAGGTGAAGATGCTTACATAAAAGGTGCTAATAAGCTTAAAAACTTAACCATTAACTCTGGTATAAATGGCAGAACACAAATAGGTGAAGGCGTAGAAATGGTGAATGGTATTGTTGGTTTTGGTTGCCGAATTTTCTATGGTGTAAAAGCGGTGCGCTTTGTAATGGCTTCGTTTTCACAATTAAAATATGGTGCACGATTAATTAACTCTTATCTTGGCAATAATGCAACCATTTCTTGCTGCGAAGTATTAAACTCACTCATTTTCCCTGCACATGAGCAACACCACAACAATTCTTTTTTATGTGCTGCGCTAATAATGGGGCAAAGCAATATTGCTGCTGGTGCCACTATTGGTAGTAATCATAATAGCCGTGCCGCTGATGGTGAAATTATTGCTGGCAGAGGCTTTTGGCCGGGCTTATGTGTGAGTTTAAAACACAATAGCAAGTTTGCATCGTTTACCATATTGGCCAAAGGCGACTACCCTACTGAGCTAAATATCACAATACCATTTGCACTAGTAAGTAACGATGTTGCCAATAATCAACTGACTGTAATGCCTGGCTATTGGTTTTTGTACAACATGTATGCACTTGAGCGTAATAGTTGGAAATATGTAGATAGAGACAAACGCTTTGAGAAAGTTCAAAAAATAGACTACCACTATTTAGCGCCTGATACTTTGAACGAAATTGTAGAAGCACTAACTCTTATTGAAGAGGCTGTTGGTAAAGCCTATGCTACAAAACATCAACAAACTGTTGATGATAAAGAAGCTTGGATAATTACAGGCAAGCAATTACTACAAAAAAACGAAGCAAGCACTATTAACGAGCTAGAGGTATTGTTAAATGGTATTGAAAACTCTAAGCGTAAAGTGGTATTGAATAAAAGTTTACAAGCTTATCAGTTGTTTCAAGAGTTGATTAGCTATTATGCGGCTATACAATTGATAACTGTTATTCAGCAACAAAATATCCAATCGTTTACAGCTTTACAAGCCATCATTCCTAGCCATTTAGTAAGAACACAGTGGCTAAATATTGGTGGGCAATTAATACCTGCTGCTGATGTAGAACAATTAAAAAATAGCATTAAAAACGGCGACATTGTTGGTTGGGATGCTGTACACAATTGGTACAAACATCAAGGCGACACTTACGACACACAAAAACTGCATCATGCATTGGCTTGCTTTGCAGAAGTAAAGCGGGTAAACTTAGCACCGTTTACAACAAATGAATTAACTGAGCTTTTACAAGCTGCTATAACTACCAAAGAATGGATGGTAAAAGGTATTTATACCGCAAGGGCCAAAGACTACGATAATCCTTTTAAGAAAATGGTGTACGATACCAACGAAGAAATGAACCAAGTAATAGGCAAGCTTGAAGACAATAGTTTTATTAAAGAACAAAATGAGGCTTTGGTGGTGTTTAAGCAAGAAGTGGCTGCAATTATTGAAAAGCTTTCTTAGAGGAATATAATTTTTACTTTATTGATACCAACAAAATAGGCTACCAAAATTGGTAGCCTATTTTATATGTTCAATTACAAACCTTATAGGTTTAAAAATTTTACTAGCTAATTAAACCAGCAAAGTGTTTTACTGTACGTACCAATTGGCTTACATAACTCATTTCGTTATCGTACCAGCTTACTACTTTTACTAATTGTGTATCGCCTACGGTGATTACTTTGGTTTGAGTACCATCAAATAAACTACCAAAAGAAATACCAATTACATCACTGCTTACAATTTCATCTTCAGTATAACCGAAGCTTTCGTTGCTAGCCGCTTTCATTACAGCGTTAACTTCATCAACAGTTACTTTTTTGTCTAGTATAGCGGTTAATTCAGTTACAGAACCAGTAATTACAGGTACACGTTGTGCACTACCATCTAGCAAACCTTTTAACTCAGGTAATACCAAACCAATTGCTTTTGCAGCACCAGTACTGTTAGGTACAATGTTAGCAGCAGCAGCTCTTGCACGGCGTAAATCACCTTTTGCATGAGGAGCATCTAACGTATTTTGATCGTTAGTATAAGCATGAATGGTAGTCATGCTACCAGCTTTAATTGTAAATGCATTGTTTAACGCTTGTGCCATTGGTGCAAGGCAGTTAGTAGTACAAGATGCACCGCTAATTACCGTTTCGCTACCATCTAAAATGCTATGGTTTACGTTAAAAACAACAGTTTTCATTTCGCCAGTTGCTGGTGCAGAAATTACTACACGTTTAGCACCTGCAGCAATGTGCAATTCAGCTTTAGCTTTATCAGTAAAGAAACCAGTGCTTTCAATTACCACATCAACACCATGTTGACCCCAAGGAATTTGTGCTGGATCACGTTGAGCGTAAATTTTCACTTCGTTACCGTTCACAATGATAGAACTATCTGTAGCAGTAACTTCTGCGTTAAAACGACCTTGTGCACTATCATACTTTAATAAATGTGCTAATACGGCAGGACTAGTTAAATCGTTGATGACTACAACATCAATGCCTTCCATATTAAATATTTGACGATACACCAAACGGCCAATTCGTCCAAAACCATTAATAGCTACTTTTACCATGATTCTTATTTTTATTTGATTGAAATACTTTTTTTTCGTTAACGGTTGCGAAGGTAAAGTATTGCACAATAACATTAGTACACTAAATAGAAAGATTACTACCACAAGCGTTTGAAGTGCTATTATTTTATTGTCTGAACCTAGATTTTGTAGGATTGCTAGGATTAGTAAGAATTATGTAACAAATCAAACGCTTGGTGTATTTAGGAATAAAATTTTGGGTTACCAGCATTAGCACTACTATTTAGCTTCGGTTGCGAGTTTATGCTGAGTTTACGAAGTACCTACTTGTACGTTCTGTTCGCTACGCAGCATTTGTCTGAATCTTGACCCGATAGCTATCGGGTTTGTAGGATTAAATTGATTTAAACGATTCTGTCAGCAAGTCATATAACCATTAAAATCACATAAATCTAAGTTCAGACAAATACATTTGCAAACTTAAAACACCTACAATGCCTATAAATACTGTGATTTTTGATATGGATGGCTTACTGATAGACAGCGAACCCTTATGGAACGAAGCCGCCATAGAAGTATTTGCCACATTTGGCGCCACACTTACCGATGATCTTTGCAATACCACCACAGGCTTGCGTACAAGAGAATTTATACAATGGTGGTTTGCCTATTTTAATATCAATCATGTAGATACAAAAACCGCTGAAAACCTCATTTTCGATAGCATTTTACAAAAGGTAGAAGCCAAAGGCGCTATCATGCAAGGTGTGCATCACATTATCAACTTTTTTCACAACAAAGGTTTTAAAATTGGCATAGCCACGTCATCACCACAATCCTTAATTGATTTGGTAGTAAGGCTCACAGGTATTGGTCCATATATTCATGCAACATCTTCTGCTGAAGATTTACCCTATGGCAAGCCGCACCCACAAGTGTACCTTGATTGTGCAGAAAAACTAAAATCAAATCCAACCAGTTGCCTTTGTTTTGAAGACAGTTTTAACGGTATGATTTCAGCTAAAGCAGCCAGAATGAAATGTGTAGTAGTGCCACATGGTAGCGTACAAAAAGATGATAAATGGGGCGCATCAGATTTAAAACTCTCATCGTTACAAAACTTTGGCGAGCTTCATTTTGATATGCTCAACCGATGAGAATTAAACCACAGAGAACACAGAGTAAAAGCCACACAGAGTAAAAAAGAGTTTATCCTCTATGCTCGCTGTGATAATCTCTTTACACTCTGTGGTCAACCCTTCAAAAGCCATACAGCGTAAAAAAATTATCCTCTGTGATAACCTCTTTTTACTCTGTGGTCAACCCTTCAAAAGCCATACAGCGTAAAAAAATTATCCTCTGTGATAACCTCTTTACACTCTGTGGTTAACATTTCAAAAGTTGTACTAATCTTTCTACTTCTGCCATGGTATTAAAGCTATGCAATACAATTCTCAATCGCTCTTTACCTTTTGGTACAGTTGGGTATAGTATTGGTCTTATATCAAAACCTGCATCTTGTAGTTTGTTGGCTAATTGTTTTACGGCATGATTGCTAGGTACAATTACTGCTTGTATGGGTGTTTGTGATACCAACTTTTCATAAGCCATTGGCGCAGCCTGAAAATAATTAATCAACCCTTGCAGGTGCACTCTTTCAGCTACCATTTCAGGAAATGTTTGGTAGCTTTTTTCTATATGGGCTACTGCATGTGGTGGTAACGCAGTTGAGTAAATAAAGCTACGTGCAAAGTTGATGAGATAATCCCTTAAAACGCTAGAACCTAACACCACTGCACCATGACAGCCACAGGCTTTACCAAATGTGTGTACCCTAGCAAATACTTTTTGCTGTAAAGCTAAATGCTGCACCAAGCCTTCACCTTTTGCGCCAATGATGCCTGTTGCGTGTGCTTCATCTACCATTAAGTGTGCTTTGTATTGCTGGCAAAGGATTACTATTTCTTGCAAAGGACACATATCACCATCCATACTAAAAACAGATTCTGTAACAACGAAAACAGTACCGCTTGCTTGCTGTAAGCGCCTTTCTAAATCAACTATATCGTTATGTAAAAAAGCAAAAGATTGCGCAGCAGATAATTTGATACCATCACGAATAGATGCATGGCTGAGAAAGTCATACAAAATGGTATCGCCTTTTTGTGCAATGCTCGATAGCAAGCCAATATTGGCATCATAACCAGAATTAAAAATTAATGCCGCCTCACTTTGATGAAACGAAGCTATTTGTGCTTCTACCCTTTCTATAAGTTCATAATTACCAGCCAATAAACGAGAACCTGTAGAGCCGGTGGCTAGTTGCAAGTTACTAGTTACTGGTTGCTGGTTTTGTACTTGCGAATCTCGATTAACGATTAACGCATCTTCTCTTTCCAGTGCCCCATGACCTATGACCAATGACCTTTTTCCTAACCCCAAATAATCATTACTGCAAAAATCAATCTTGCCACTTGGTAGGCGCAAGGTTCTAAACGCATTTTGCTGCCTACGTTCATCCAATTTCTTTTGTAAAAATGTTTCGTTCATATTTGCAGTGGTAAATATCTTCTTAATCTATTTAACAGCAAAAACTTGACGCACACAGAAGACGTAAAGAATATTTTAGGTTTACAATTACCAACAGACCCTCGTTGGGTAGATTTGGCTTCGCTAAATTTAGAAGCCATATTAACTGACCATGCCTATTGCGAGCAAAAAGCAGCCCTCACTTGCATTTCCTACATTCAGCGTTACTCACATTTAGAAAAGTTAGTGGCAGACCTTGCACCTATTGTAACTGAAGAATGGGGGCATTTTAGATTGGTATTAAATGAACTTAAAAAACGCAATCTACATTTAGGTAAGCAACGTAGAGATGAATACGCCAACCAATTAATGAAGTTTCAAAAGAACGGTGGCCACGAAGAAGATAGATTGCTTGACCAATTATTAACAATGGCTTTAATAGAAGCTAGAAGTTGTGAGCGTTTTAAACGCTTAAGCGAAGGCCTGAACGACGATTACATGCGTAATTTTTACCGCCGCTTTATGGAAAGTGAAGCTGGCCATTACACTTTATTTATAGAGCTTGCAGAAACTTATATTGACAAAGAAAAAGTGCGCTTACGCTGGAAAGAATGGCTGGATTATGAAGTAGAAATAATGAAAGAACTAGAAGTGAGAGGCGATAGAATTCACTAGTTTTTAGTTTGGGGTCAATAGTGAGTTTGCAGTCACCTATAGACAACACAACTAATTATAAATCAGTAAAATATATCATCTAAACATGTCGCTTAAAAGAGAACTGATATACATTGACGAAAAAGACGAAACCGACAGAATTGCTCAGTATTCATATAAAGGCGACAAAATATGTATCATTTTCAAAAATGGTAACAAGGAGTTTTTATACAGTAGAACGAGAGCAAGAATCGTAAGGACAGCCGTTAGCAGCGCCTACGCATTTAACGTTTTCAATTACCTAAAAGAAATTGCCGACACGGTTGGACTAAAAACAGAAGAAGGTAACAATATACTTGCAAGAAGTTACGAGAGCATTTCTGAAATTACTGAAGATTGTGTTCTTGCGTTTTTTTTAAACGGTTCTTTATCTGCAACCAATGAGAGCAATACAAACCACGATTTTTTCCCTTTTGGTTTTAATTTAAGCCAAAAAAATGCTGTAAATATCGCATTTTCCAACAATTTAAGCGTAATTGAAGGACCACCAGGAACAGGCAAAACTCAAACCATTCTGAACATTATTGCTCACGCAGTTTTGAATGAGCAAAGTGTTGCTGTTGTTTCAAGTAATAACTCTGCAACAAAAAATGTTTATGAAAAACTTGAAAAGAACGGTATAGAATTTATAGCGGCACTTCTTGGAAACTCTCAAAACAAAAAAGAGTTTATTGATTCTCAAAAAGAAATTCCCGATTTATCACAATTCAATTTGTCTGAGAACGAAGAAGCAAGCTTGAAAGAAAAAGCAACAACGCTTGTTGCCTACCTTTCTGAAAATCTTGACAAGAAAAATGAGTTGGCTTTATTGAAACTTCAAATTGAAAACATTAAAACAGAATACGAACACTTCAAAGAAATAAATAAAAATAAAGCATCAATAACAGTAGTATTTAAAAGAGGTA